>DMIT01000108.1 GCA_003452275.1 Rhodospirillaceae bacterium
ATTGCCCCTCTCTTGGGCGAAGCCATCCTGCGCATCGCCGAAGACCGTTCCATTTCGGCATTGTTTAAATAGAAATTTAAATAGGGCCGCTTGTTCCTGTACTGAGATAGAGTGGAGCATTTGCTGCGGGTTTTTGTATGAGGGCAGGATCAGTGATTTCTGTTCCTTCTCTGGGAGCAGGGGAATCTATCAATTTTCCGTTTCTTGATAAGTCTTTTAAAACTTCCGGCGGAGTATTGTATGTCGGTAATGCTGTTTGACCTTCTTTAAAATAAACCATTTCAGGTTTATCTTCATTAAAGCGCAAATCTTTCGACGATACGTCGTCATAAACTTTTATTTGTTGGGCGTATTCGGACACATTGTTGTAGATATCAATTTTGGCTGTGCTTCCTTCATAAAATTTTTCAAAATCTCCGAAACGGGATGCATGGGAACTGCCATAAATGACAACAGATTTTTCGCCCTTTGCTGTTTGATTAATAAATTCTGCAAGTTGCTGATCATTAAATCGTGCTTTGTTTGCAATCTCGTACTTTGCTTTAATTCCTTCTTCGTCGTCTAGATTGTTCTCTGCATATTCTTCTGCCGCATTGGACTCTTCTCGCCCATTCGCAGGGTTAGCAAAATGTACCTGAATACCGAGCCTATCGGCAGTCAAAATGGTATCAATCAGTTGACGTGTGTAGGCGCCAGTTTCATTCCCTTTTGCGTCTCCATATTCTTCATAGAAAGCACGTGAAAACTTTTCTTTTGCATCAGGTGAGCTTTTATTCTGAATAAGATCATCAGCAAGGGGTTGTAATGTTTGATCCACCTCAACGAAGAGATGTGTCACTCCTGTTTCGGCCATTGCGATCAGACTTTCTGTATTCATCGCATCATTCCGAATCTCGACTTTACTATGATTTGAATCGCCGATGATGGTGAGATCTGAGTTCTGGGCTGTGCTACGGATGACCTGTCCAAAAGATGTCTGGATAGCTTGTCCCGTCAAACCAGATTCACTTGTTCGAAGGTCAGAAGGGGTACCGACTGCGTTTGAGAAATCTTTTGTTGGTCGCTTAACGCCTGTTGACATAATCAAATTGTAAGGGGAAAACGCTAATAAAGATTTAATGTCAGATTAGCCGTTGTCTTTCTGCTAATATTTTGCATTTCTTAATGAATGATTATCGTTATTTTGTCCGAACAAGGCGTCAAGACAAAAAATAGATATTATAGCAGTTTTATATGTTATGTTAATTATGGGCGCTGATATGAGCAGAATCTATTATCTCTTGCCTTTTCTCCCCGATTCCTGTTAAACCACCCCATCTGTTGGCACCCCTGGAGGCCGACTTAACATTTATTAACTTTTAAAGGAAAATTGCTATGTCAAAACATTACACATTGACGGCTACAAAACGTGAGAGGGCCGGTAAGGGGGTCGCTCGTGCACTGCGCCGTGAAGATTTAATTCCTGCCGTTATTTATGGCGATCATAAAGAACCTGTCATGATTTCCATGCCGGTTAAAGAAGTCAGCATTCGTTATTTCCAAGGTGGTATCAAAACCCATATCTGCGAATTGACTGTTGATGGCAAAAAAGAAACCGTTCTTGCCCGTGACGTGCAATTGAACCCGGTGACAGACCGTGTCGAGCATGTGGATTTCATGCGCGTTGGTCCGAAAACAAAATTGGTCGTTGATGTTCCTGTTCACTTTGTCGGACAAGAAGCTTCCCCTGGTATCAAAGCAAAAGGTATTCTGAACATTGTTCACCATAACCTTGAATTGCGTTGTGCCGCCGGCGATATTCCGGAAGCTCTGGAAATCGATATCTCTGCGGCTGATTTGGGTGCTGCTTTGAAACTCAGCGCGATCAGATTGCCAAAAGGTGCCGAGATCATGGGCCACAAAGGCGAAGATATCACTGTGGCGACGATTGTTGCTCCGACTGTTAAGGCTGCTGATGCCGCTGCGGATGCTGCCGCTGCAACTCCTGCAGCCCCTGCTGCCGGTGCTAAAGCTGCTCCGGCTGCTGCAAAACCGGCTGCGAAGAAATAATATTTCTTGTACTCCGTTTATGAACCCCCTCCCGCCGGAGGGGGTTTTAGTTTATAGGTAATGACATGTGGTTATTTGTTGGCTTAGGCAATCCCGGTTCCGAATATGAACGCAACCGCCATAATATCGGTTTTATGGCGGTGGATGAAATTGCGTCCGTTTACAATTTTTCCGGTTTTAAAAAGAAATATCAGGGCGAATATTGTGAAGGGGTGATTGCAGGTGAAAAAATCATCCTGTTAAAACCCATGACCTATATGAATGAGTCCGGACGTTCCGTTCAGGCTCTATCGTCGTTTTATAAAATCCCGACATCGCATATTGTGGCCTTTCATGATGAATTGGATGTTGCGCCGTCCAAAGTCAAAACCAAGATCGGCGGCGGGGCGGGCGGGCATAATGGTATCCGGTCGATGGATGCACATTTGCCCGACATTCATTATAAACGTGTCCGTTTGGGGATAGGCCACCCGGGCGACAAAGACCGGGTGCATGGATATGTTCTTGGCAATTTTTCCAGAGAGGATGAAAAATGGCTATCCGATCTGTTGAAAGTCGTTGCAAAGGAGGCGCCACTGCTTATAAAAGGGGACGATGCAAGGTTTATCAGTAATATTGCTTTGGCATCACAACCACCCAAGGCCAAAAAAGAGCCGAAAAAAGATTTGGAAAAGGATTTAAAAAATGGGATTTAATTGCGGGATTGTCGGGCTGCCGAATGTTGGAAAATCCACTACTTTTAATGCACTGACCGCAACGGCAGCGGCACAGGCGGCTAATTTCCCGTTCTGCACGATTGAGCCGAATGTCGGACGTGTGGCTGTACCTGATGCTCGGTTGAATACATTGGCCGAAGTCGGCAAGTCCCAGAATATCGTCCCGACCCAACTTGAATTCGTGGATATTGCCGGTCTGGTCAAGGGAGCGTCCAAAGGCGAAGGGCTGGGCAATAAATTCTTGTCCAATATCCGTCAGGTGGATGCCATCATCCATGTTTTACGTTGCTTTGAGGACGAGAACATCACCCACGTTGAAAATTCCGTTGACCCGATCCGCGACGCGGAAATCATCGAAACGGAATTGATGATTGCCGATATGGAATCTCTGGAACGCCAGATGGACAATATGACCAAAAAAGCCAAGTCCGGTGATAAAGAGCTCAAGGCCCAACTGGAGTTTTTTGCGAAAATCCGCGATGCATTGAATGCGGGCTTGCCAGCGCGCACGGTCGAAGTTCCGGACGACATGCAAAAGGCGGTCAAAGAATTATTCCTGATGACCACCAAGCCAATGCTTTATGTGTGTAACGTGATGGAAGGTGACGCCGCAAGCGGCAATGCCATGACCGAGCGCGTTGCGGAAATGGCCAAGAAAAACAATACCGAAAGCGTCATTATTTGCGCCGAAATGGAATCACAAATCGCCCAACTGGGGTCTGAAGAAGAGAAAAAAGAATTCCTCGATGCGATGAGCCTTGAAGAACCGGGCCTGAATAAAATCATTCGTGCCGGTTATAAAATCCTCGGTCTTCAAACCTATTTTACCGTAGGGCCCAAAGAAGCGCGCGCCTGGACCATCCATGCCGGCGATACCGCGCCTCAAGCGGCCGGCGTCATCCACACGGATTTCGAAAAGGGCTTTATCCGCGCCGAAACCATGGCCTTTGACGATTTCGTCAAGTTCAATGGCGAAGCGGGCTGCAAGGAAAACGGCAAGTTCCGTCAGGAAGGCAAGGAATATCTCGTCAAGGACGGGGATATCCTGAACTTCCGCTTCAATGTCTAAATCAGAAGGCGCCTGAAAGGGCGCCTTTTTACCACACACCTGCACGACAAAGCCCGCCGGCATAACCGGCGGGCTTTTTTAGTTTTTAGATTTAGCGAAATCGCGATCTGATGTGTCGAAAATGATTAGCTGTCGCAAACCGGAGCGGAGCGTACTCGAGTACGTGAGCACCGGCTCACAGACAGATGATTATTTGCAGACCATCAGATCGTGATTTCTAGTGTTTGCCGCGCCAGACTTGACGATAGGCCGCATAAGTCACGCCCGCCATCAGAAGCAGGAACAGAATGACGGCAAAGCCCATCTGCTTGCGTTCGGTGGCATGGGGATCGGAGGCCCATTCCAGGAAGGCCGCAACATCGGCCGATTCCTGGCGAAGGGTCGCCTTGGTGCCGTCATCATAAGTGACCTTGTCGTCGACTAGGGGCGGCGGCATGGCCAGAACGCCACCCTCCGGCACCTTATGCGGGTCGCCCGACCATTGCGTCGCCAAAGAGCCGTGGACATACGGGTTATAGTGCTGGGTGTCGGCGATCTTCAGGCCAGCCGGCGGCGGCGCGAAGCCGGCCAGCAGGGACGCGACATAGTTGGCGCCGCCTTCGCGAGCCTTGGTGATGACCGACAGGTCCGGCGGAATGGCGCCGGAATTGGACGCCTTGGCCGCTTCTTCATTCTTGAACGGTGATGGGAAGCGATCGGAGGTCGTGCCCTTGCGGGTGACTTCATCGCCCGTATCCGGATCGATATCGGCGACGTCGAATTCAGATGCGATCTGCTTCACGATCGGGTTGTCGTTCGGGTTCTTATACTTCGGATCGTAGAAGGGGCCGCCCTTCTGACCGAGGTTACGGAACGACATCAGGTGCATGGAGTGACAGGCGGCGCAGACTTCGCGATAGACCTTATAGCCGCGTTGCAGCTGAGCCTGGTCGAAGGTGCCGAACGGACCTTCGAACGAGAAGTGATGATCCTCCGGCTCTTTGTGCTGGCTGGCACTGAATGCCTGGGGGCCCGCCGTCAAAGAGAAGGCGACGGCGAGGCCGGCGACCAGTTTGAGGGTTTTCGTCATAAAGGCAGACATGTGACTTAGCCCTTCTTCTTGGCGGTATGGGCAGCCAGGACGGCTTCGGAGATAGACGCCGGCACAGGCAAGGGATCTTCCTTCAGGCCGATCCATGGCATGATGATCAGGAAGAAAGCAAAATAGTAGAGGGCCAGGATCTGCGACAGCCACACAACCTTCAGGCCGAGCGGATTGCCGTGCGAGTCAGTCGTGACCGAGAAGACCAGATCGTCGGGCAGTTGACCACCGCACCAGCC
>DMIT01000127.1 GCA_003452275.1 Rhodospirillaceae bacterium
ATGAAATCGAAGCAGTCTATGGCATCATGAATGGCACCTGTAATTATATCCTGACCACGATGGAACAAACGGGGCAGGATTTTACAACGGTTTTAAACGAAGCGCAGAAATTAGGCTATGCCGAGGCCGACCCGTCACTGGATGTAGATGGGGGTGACACGGGCCATAAATTATCCCTGCTGACAGCGTTGGCCTTTGGTTGCCGGCCTGATTTCGAATCATTATCGGTCAGCGGAATACGCGCGCTCTCTGCCGAAGATATCCGGATTGCCGATGAACTGGGATATCGTATCAAATTGATCGGTCAGGCCCGCCGGCAGAAATCAGGAGCTATTTTGCAAATGGTAGCCCCCAGCTTGATTCCAAAGACATCGCCTCTGGCGAATGTCAGCGGCGTTTTGAACGGCCTATTGATCGAAGGGAATCATGTGGGGCAAAGCTTCGTCGCGGGGCGTGGCGCGGGAAGCGGGCCGACGGCATCTTCGGTCGTGGCGGATTTGATCGATATCGCGCGCGGGCAAAATATTTTGCCGTTCGGGAAAAAAGTTGCGGCTTTATCTGATGCGCCGAAAACCGGTTTTGCCGATTGGAAGGGTGCGTTTTATATCCGTCTGGTGGTCGCCGATCGCCCGGGTGTCATTGCCGATGTATCGCCGATCTTGCGGGATGCGCATATCTCGATTGAAAGTTTGATCCAGCGTGGACGTTCGACCGAACAACCGGTCAGTATCATGATGATGACGCATGATACAAAAGGACAGAATATATTGGATGCCGTTCAGAAAATGAAACAACTGGATTGCGTCATGGCTGACCCGTTGGTGATGCCTGTTTTAAACATATAGAAAAGTAAAAATATGTCGGCAGTTTTAAAAGTTGATCGTTCGGTTCTCGACGCGCGCTGGGTTTTTCCGGTCATTGATAATGAAAAAATCCAACGCCTGATGTCTGATTTCTCGGTGCCTGAAATTGTGGCGCGGTTGCTGGTGGCGCGTCAGGTGGAGCCGGATCAGGTTGACAGTTTCCTTTATCCCCGCATTGGCCGCGACTTTCCTGATCCGTCCAAAATGGCGGATATGAATGCATTTGCCCAGTGGATGGCAACCGCAATCACCGAGGGTAAAAAAATTGCGGCCTTTTGTGACTTCGACGTTGATGGCTCAACATCTGCTGCACTCCTTAAAAAATTCTTCCGTCATTTAGGGGTGGATATTCCGCTTTATATCCCTGACCGCATGACCGAAGGCTACGGCCCCAATGCCAAGGCCATGCACACACTCCGCAATAATGGCGCGGATATTATCATGATGGCCGACTGTGGCACGACTGCGTTTGATGTGCTTGCCGAAGCCCGTGCAATCGGCCTTGATGTCTGTGTTCTGGATCACCATGAACAGGGTGAAAAACTCCCTGATGCCAAATGGGTCATTAACCCGAAACGTAAAGATGACACCAGCGGTTTCGGAATGCTCGCGGCAGTTGGTGTGACTTTTCTCGCCTGCGTGGCGATCAACAAAGCCTTACGCGACGCGGGCTATTTCGCAGCCAAAAATATTCCCGAAGCCCCGCTCAAAGAATGGCTCGACCTCGTGGGGCTTGGCACAATCTGCGATATGGTGCCACTCACAGGCCCAAACCGTTTGTTGGTGCGTGCAGGATTTCAACAAATGGCACAAAAGAAAAATATCGGATTGAAAGCTTTGTGTGAGGTCGGCGGGCTTAAAAAAGACCCGACGCCAGAAGATGCAGGTTTTGTCCTCGGCCCCCGCATCAACGCAGGGTCGCGCGTGCATCAGGCAGATCTCGGCGCACGTTTATTATCATGCGAAGACGGCGAAGACGCGAAAAACATGGCATGGACCCTCAATGATTGTAATGCCAAACGCAAATCCATTCAGGCTGACATGATGCGCGAAGCCAATGACATGATCGAACAACGCGGTCTTGCCGATCATCCGTTGATTATGGTTGCCGATGAAAGCTGGCACGTCGGGCTAAACGGTCTGGTCGCGGGTGAAATCAAACAACGCTACGGTAAACCCGCTTGCTGTATTGCCTTCGCCCCCGGCATGTCAGGTGAACTCGAAGGTCGTGGGTCAGGCCGTTCTGTTCCGGGATTTAATATGGCGGCGTTATTTATGGCAGCGAAAGAAGCGGGTCTTGTAATCAAAGGTGGTGGACATGCTATGGCGGCGGGCTTTACGGTTATGCCGGATAAAATTCCGGCTCTCGAAAATTTTTTCCAATCCGAAGCCGCTAAAATAGCAGGCGGCGCAGAACTAATTGGCGAAGAACTCGTGGACGGGGTTGCTTCTATCCGTGGTGCGCGTCCTGATTTTGTGAAATTATTACAGGATAATGTGGGGCCTTTCGGGCAAGAAAACCCCGAACCGCGTTTTGTGCTTCCATCCGTTCGTGTCGTGATGGCGGATATTGTGGGTGAAAACCATGTCCGCCTGCAAATCACCGATGCCGAAGGCGGGGCGCGGATGAAAGCTGTGGCTTTTCGTGCTGTTGGTACACCGCTTGGTGATATGCTCCTCTCGTCCAAAGGCGGACGCTTACTTCACCTCTTGGGACAATTCAAGATCAATCACTGGAACGGAGTTGATTCTGTCGAATTTCTGGTAAGTGATTTGTCCCAATCTTAAATTTTTAAACAGGTTGCTGGCTTTGCAAGATTAGGAACTTATGAAGGGTATCATAAACAACTCTGGCATCATTATCCAAAGGCAAATCAGATGGTATAGTAATTGATACAGTTTCGGAGAACCCCATATCTCTACCTTTCAAGCTGAAAAAGATATCTCTGTTCGGACTTGAAACAATTTTTATACGATCTCCTTGGCGTGCAGCATCAAAGGCAACTGCAAAGTCTTTGGCAGTATCATATGTTCTTTTCTCAAAGTTCTCTCCTCGCGCTAACGGAGATAATGCATAGAAAAAACGATCTTGTAACTTTGTTGTTAATTCACCAAAGCCATATTGTCCCGGTACGTAGAAAAATGTTCCAGATTGTACGTTCTCTCCAGAGGCATGCCTTTCAAAGGCAACGATTAGTAATTGGCCCCTATCACCGAATTTGATTTGAAAACCATTTGTTTCAGAAAGTTTATAATCAGGCATTTTTATAATTCCACACCAAAACACCGTTGATAATACTCCGCAATAATCGGGCGTTCCATTTCGTCACATTTATTGAGGAAGCTTAAACGGAAAGCCAGTTCGCGGTCTTTGAAGATTTTATAATTCTCGCCCCAGCTAATGACGCTGCGCGGTGACATCAGGGTGGACAGGTCACCATTTTTAAACCCTTCACGGGTCATGTCGGCAAGCTTGACCATATTATCAACGTCTTTGGCCGCCAGGCCCTCGACCTTGGCGTTGACGATTTTGACTTCATCCTGATGGTCGAGGTAATTGAGGATGGTCACAATATTCCATCGATCCAATTGGCCTTGATTCAGTTGGTGGGTTCCATGATACAGACCGGTCGTATCGCCCAACCCGACAGTATTGGCCGTTGCAAATAAACGGAACGCAGGGTGGGGGCGGATCACCTGATTCTGGTCAAGCAGGGTCAAACGGCCATCGGCCTCCAGAACGCGCTGGATCACAAACATCACATCGGGGCGGCCGGCATCATATTCGTCGAATACCAGTGCCACCGGATTTTGAATGGCCCATGGCAATAATCCTTCTTTCCATTCGGTTACCTGTTTGCCTTCTTTCAGGACGATCATATCTTTGCCCAGCAGGTCGATACGGCTGACATGGCTGTCCAGATTGATACGGATACATGGCCAGTTCAGACGCGCCGCCACCTGCTCGATATGGGACGATTTCCCTGTCCCGTGAAACCCTTGAATCATCACGCGGCGGTTAAACGCAAACCCCGCCAGCAGGGCAAGAGTGGTGTCATGGTCGAATTGATAGGCGGTATCGACCTCCGGCACGTTGGTCATTTCATGACTGAACCCCGGGGCTTCCATATCGATATCCAACCCGAATGTTTTGCGGACATCGAACATTTTATCAGGAATGGATGTGTAACGCGGATTATCCGCTGCCAGCGTTGTTACATCAAACGCCATCGGCTCGGATTGTCTGTTTTTGGACATGGTCAAGTTTCCCAAACGGTAAAATGGTAAATCTAACCCATACTTAGCATGAAGACCGGTTTATCTCAAAGACTTTCAACCTCTATTGGGTCATCAGCTGGAGCTGAGGGTCGGTGATAGCGGAAGGGTAGTATTTAAGCTTCTTGATGGTGCCGTTGAGAAGGCTTCCGCTATTTTCATGCCCTATTTCCAGCCTGTTCATACCGGACGGTATATTAAAATTGGGGTTTGAAAAGAGAGTTCCGTTCGTTGCAATGGAATTTGTTGTGCTACTGATGGCGCCTGCAATTTTATAGTCTGTATTGGAAACATAGGGTTGTCCAAAATTGTTTAATATGCTACCTCCAATCACTTTCTGGGAAAGAAGAGATCCAGCCCCCGAATTTGCTAGTTGGAAAGTGTTTTGATGGGTCACTTCGTTAAGGCTGGCGATACGGGTTGAGTAACCGTTCGTGGCCCCGCTCCTATATTCCGCATTCATCGTCATTTGCGCTGGATTGAACCAGCTTGCGATAGGCAAGGAAAGAATATCTCTAGCTCGCGTTACCGCTGCCGTAGTAGTAGGGATATAGGACGTGGCGAATGCTCCTTGTTCAAGCTGTGCCAGACAGACATAAGATTGTAATCCCGGTGAAGCATTGCTTAAACCTGCCCCAATAATCGTGGTAGGGTAGGTTGCATTTGTTGTGAAGGTATGTGTTTTCCGTACCCATTGATCGCGTTCGGTAATAAAATTGCTACTAATGGTCAGCCACCCTGCATTATTATACCATGCGGTCAGGGCCGCTTTTCCTGCCGGAACCGTGGAAGGGATATAAACCCACGCGGAAAATGTATAAGTGGTATTCAGACTTAACGTCAGAATTTGATGTACGAAACCAAAAGCTTGTCCCGTATTGACCTCGTCCCGCAAACAGGCCGATGCGCCGGCGGGCAAAGACCCCGGGTTATTCACTGTCAAAAGAGATGTATTAGATCCTGCCCATCCTGTGGTTGCCGACATATTGGAATAGGTTAGCAAATTCGTCCGGCTTTCCTCGATCATGATACCTTTTGGCTGATGGGTGACAGGATCATAATCAAAGCGCGGTGTATTTGCGGATGCAGTTTGCAGCGCACCTGTTGAATCAAAATAGGTTCCAATGCTGCTGCGTGAAAATGTACCTCCTGTCGCCGCGAGGAAAGAGGAGAAGTCATTATAGGCTGTACCGTTTACTGTATATCTCCCTGATGTTCCATTGGTAAAATCCATACCGAGGGATGGATAATTGATTTTGATGCCCGCTGTATTGGGTGGGATAAAGGTGAGAGTGGCATCGTTCCCTATGGCATCTTTGATGGTACCGCCGTTGAGATCAATTGGTGAAGAAAGCGTAACACCATCCAGATCGATATCCCCGATGGCTGGGGACAAGGTAAAAGTTAAAGCATTGGTTCCGGTGCCGGATGTGTAATTTGCAAAACGTTGATTTCCGCCAACATCAACTGCAATGCGCGGTGTGCCAGTCACAATGACAACTTCTGACAGGTTGATCGTAAAAGGAATATTGATCGCTGCAAACGCTGTTCCCGCTGTCATTGTGAGAAGTGAAAGAGAGGTGGCCATCCCGAATATAATCTGTTTTAGGTTCGTCACACTAGCGGAAGCTGGTGTCCAGAAAGGGGATTTCATCACAGAGCGTAAAATGGAGAAGAGAAAACCTTTGTGATTCTTCGTGGTTAATTTCTGCATAAGCCAGAGGCACGAAACTCTGGATTCCCTTACAATTCCTTCAGAATTCGGGGGAATATGAAATGGAAAGGGTGTCTTTGCGACCATTGCAAAAGCTTTCGACATCAGCGTTGGGAAATGATGAGATCAAAGTATATCTATTCCCTTGCTGCGATACAATGGGCAAAGGAAGTACTCTTAACTTTCACCCTGCGGTTTCCGGTAGTTGTTCAAATTTCTGATAGGCCATTTTCAGAATGGTATAGGCCATATTGATCCGTTTCAGTAATTCTTCGGCGTCCGGATTGGGGCCATGATGGTCGGGGTGGTATTTCTTGGCCAGAGCTTTATACCGCGCCTTGACATCTTTCAAAGTAACGGGAGGTTCTAACCCCAGAAGGGCCAGCGCCTCGAATTCCGGTGTCTGGCGGGAGGGCTGGTGTAATTTGTCTTGCGTCCGGTCTTTGGGCGGGGCTTCTTCGGTAAAATGATAGGTTTGCCATGCCTTTTGTTTCAGGGCCTCGGTCGCGGCGGCCATGCTGTCATAACGGCGGGTCGGGCGATCCCACACCGACGCGGTATTGATATAATCCTCTACATCAGCCATCGACATGCCGGAGAAAAAATTCCATGCCTTATTATATTCCTGCACATGCGAAAGGCAGAACCAATAATAATCGCTGAGGGCGCGGTCTTTCGGCGCACGATATTCACCGATATCATGGCAATCGGGCATATCGCATGACCTGTGGCGCGGGGTGCGTGTTTTCTCGCGCCCATCGTCGAATTCAGGTGAGTTTGGCTTTAAAAATATCTTTGGCATATAGTTTATGATAAAATGAAAGTCACAATCTAGGAAAGAAAAATGTCAGTGCAAGAACGTATTACCAGCATTCTAACAAAAGCGCTAACCCCTATTTATTTGAAAGTTACCGATTTTAGCGAAAAACATCGCGGTCATGCCGGCTATGGCGAAAATGGTGAAAGCCATTTTGACGTTGTGATCGTATCGGATGTATTTTCCGGTAAATCGCGTGTTGACCGCCAGAAATTGATTTATGGACTTTTAGAGGAGGAAATGAAATCGCAAATTCACGCCCTCACCCTGAAAACCTTAACCGCCGCAGAGGCCGATAAACGGATCAATTTTAACGATTAGGCGGGAAGTTATCAGTTCGTTCTTCAGTTCTTTAAAGAAAAGCCACCTCATCTTCCGGCCAAAACGAAGACAGCACCATAACCCGCATGAATATGCGGGTATCGGGAGGGGCGATCGACCTATGTTTATAATAGGAAATTATACCTAATATGTCAAGGAGGAAAAATGAAGAGGCCGTTTAGTCATGCTCTTTTGTGATGATCAATAGGCCCTTTTTCTGACGGAAGAGGCAGCCCCCTAAAGTCGCCGCTTTGAAATGGGGGCCTGTTTGATGGGCTAATCGTTCGATGTCTTCCAGACGGGCAATGTATTTTTTATGAGATTGGAATTCGGTCAGCAGCATTTTTAAAATGCGGATTTTGCCTTCAAGAGGAAGAAGTAAAAAGGACGAATAATTAATTTCGATACGTTCAGTATCTTTATATAAAATCATTGATTTGTATTCTTTTTCAACGAGATACTGAATAAGTTCAAGAGAATGATTGATCCGGTTTGACAGAGAGGCGATGCGTTCTGGGGATAGGCCTTCTTTTTCCAGAATATTAATTGTGTTTCTGATACGCGCCCTAGCGTATCTATTATTTTGATTGGATGGATCTTCAATCCAGTCCATTTTGCAGGATGTTAAATATTCCAGAAGTTCCTGATGCGACAGAGGGAGTAGGGGGCGAAGAAGGGTGATACCATTTTCCAGAAGATGGGTAGGGCGCATACCGGATAATCCATCCA
>DMIT01000096.1:0-7237 GCA_003452275.1 Rhodospirillaceae bacterium
AAGGTGATCGTGGTTCCGAATAAAATCGTCAACGTGGTGGCCGGATAATTCTGACCGCTTCGTTTGGCATATAAATTGCATTGTTTTACCTCGATTTAAATCATTGAGGTAAAACATGTCCAGTACCATCCCATCCAACAGCCCGTCAATCGCCGCGTCCCTCTTTGCGCCGAATAGCAAGACCGGCACTTATTCCTCGGCAACAAAGACCGTATCCGATCCGGTGAGTGAATTTCTTGCCTATCAAAAAAAGACTCCACAGGAAAAAATTGTCGATTCTATCCTCAAAAAATATGGCCTGACCAAAGAGGATCTGGCGCATCTCTCCCCCGAAGACCTGAAAAAAATTCAGGATGAAATCAAATCCACCATTGAAAAAGAAATGAAAGCCCAACTGGCCGAAAAAGGTATTCTGGTCGATCTGTCCGCTTAAAAGCTACGGCCCCGCCTTAGGGTTCGGCAATGGCCGGATTTCTATTTTTGGAAAGTTAGATTTAACGCGCGAGGAGGACGTAGTAATAATTATAGGTCGAGCCAGCGTCACAATAAACGCAAGCCTGAAGTGCCGGAAGTTTCGAGAAACTTGCCGCATCCAGCAAATTGGGGGAAATGTCGGTAAAGCTTCCCTGAAAGCGATGAGAGCTGCTTCCCATGACGCAATCCGGACTGCTTCCGCTGGCGCTGTCGGTCGGTTTGGTATTGGGAGCAAAGCCAAGCTGGGAATTTATCGCTTTACAAAAAGTTTCAGTCACATGGGGAAGAACAGCTATCAATTCCGCTTTGTCTGATCCCACCTGCACGATGCGGGATGTTCCGAAAAATTCCCATGGGGAGCCATCATTGACGCCTTGCGGGGGCTTTTTATAATTGGCTTTGGCCCCTTGCTTGCCGAAAATCTGGTTTTTAGGGGCATCAGTGATATTCCCGTATTCGGTTGGCGCATCATCATGGGCAAAGCGAATGTCTGCTTCGCTGATTCCATTTGCTAGCAGATCATTAACCGCTGTGGCCAATTCACTCCCATATTGCTGAACCTGTCCGGCTTTTAAGCCCATATCCTCTTTATCGATATCCTGTGAACCGCCGGAGCCCACCTGACGGAGCGCCACGGTCAAGGCCCCGAGTAAGACAATTCCCAACAGGATATAGATCAAGATGCTTCCGGATTCTGGTTTTGTTGGATAGGTCATGTTTTACTCTTCCTCCTACTTTGTGACTGCGGGTCTTTAATTGGCGTTGGGTGATACCGGCAGGCAATCATCGAGATATTTGCAGGCTTCAATCGCTTGGATGCGCGTATAACCGGCTATTCGAGCCCTGAAAACCCATGTTGCTTCGGATGTTCGCAAGGGCATTACAACCGCATTCCCTTTATTCAGGGGGGCAGGAAGAGCTTTTAGCGCACGATACAAAGCCTGATCGGTGCTAAGCCTGTCTTGATAGGCTCCGATCTGAATGGCCCAGCTACCCTGCTTTGTTGCTGAAGAGGCCAGATCAGAGGGGGAAGTCGGTGCAGGGCGATAGAGCAGCCCCACCTTGTTCCCGTCATTCCTGTCTGCCGATGTAACAGGTCTTTTGGGTAGAGATGCAGCATCAAGGGTCATGGTGGTTTCTCTGGCAACGGCTGGACTTTCACGATCTGCCGGCTGTTCATTCAACGTATTCAGGGATCTGCCTGCAAAGCCGGCATCCAGTAAAGTCGCCATTTGGGTATTGCGGGAATTGGCAGTTTTTCCGCCGAAAACCACGCCGATCAGCCGTGTATTGCCTCGTCTTGCCGAGGCCACCAGATTAAATCCCGATGGGTTGATATATCCGGTTTTGAGACCATCCATCCCCCTGTATGTCGCCATCAGATGATTATGGTTTTTATTGACCTTGCCGTTATAGGTAAATTCTCTGAGCGAGAAATAGTGATAGTAACGCGGGTAATGACTCATCAGATACATCGCCAGTTTGGCCATGTCCCGCGCAGAGGATACTTGCCGTACATTATGAAGTCCCGATGCATTTTCAAAATGGGTCTGGGTCATGCCGATCTGACGGGCTTTCAAATTCATCATCTGGGCAAAACGCCCTTCGCTGCCGCCCAGTTTTTCGCCCAGCGCCACCGCAACATCATTGGCGGATTTGGTGACCAGAGCCTTGATCGCATTTTCAACCGTCATGGATTGCCCCGCTTTCAAACCGATGCGGCTAGGGGGCATATTGACGGCGTGCGAGGAGAAAATCACGTTTGATCCCAAAGAGATTTTCTGGGCATCCAGCGCCTCGAAAGTCAGCAGCAAAGTCATGATCTTGGTCAGTGAAGCGGGATAGAGGGCCCTGTCCGCGTCGCTTTGATATAAAACCCGCCCTGTGGCTGCATCAACAACGATATGGGCATAAGGTGGATTATAAGGAGTCACCACTTTGGTAATTTTTTTCGGCGATTTAGTATGTTTTTTTGATTTGGTGGCGGCTTCCGCCTCACCGGAAAAGCAGGCCACCGACAAGCAAACCAGAAAAACCAGAAGCATTTTCAAAAATGATGTTAAGCGATTGTTTTTACAATATCTTTCTGCAGTGGTCACGGGCAATCTCAAAGTCTTCAGGGGCAGTTGACGGGTGATAGGGAACGGCGGTGGTTCAAACGAATAAGATTGAGTCTAAGCAACTTCGGGCGTCTTGTCCATAATCTAATGTTTTTTGTGCAATGCAAAATACTATTGACGAATGGATTTTTTGGTCTATAGTCGTTCTTGTGCATTGCAATACTGCTTGTTGATGGTTTTTTAAAATAAGCTTTCAAAACTTTGGCGCGATGCAAAATTCGTGATAAGATTCGCGTCTTTGTTGAATCATATTTCGAATATTCAGAAGCCCGAACTTTAAGGAGTTTAAAATGGCATCGAAACCAGTAAAGAAAAAAGCAGCCCCTAAGGCCAGCATTGAAACGGAAGCAAAAGCTGCCGTAAGCAAAGCAGAGAATATCGCTAAAGCTGCTGCATTTACCGCGAAGCCAAAATCGGCTTCGGTTGTTCCGTTTAACCCGTTGAGCGGAATAGCAACCCCTGATTTTTCTACTTTTAATCAATCCATTCCATCTCTGGATGGATCTTTGGAAACCATGGAGACCACAATGACCAACTTTAAAAACCAATACGAAAAATTTTCCAGCGAGGCGTCTTCCTCGGTACGTGAAAGCGTCGAAAATCTTTCTAAATCCAGCGCCACTTTTGCAAAAGGTGCCGAACAAATCCTGAAAACCATTACCGAAGCGGCTCAAGGTTCCAGCCAGCGCAATGCCGAAGCTTTGAAAGCTCTGATGGCAACACGTACCTTGAATGAATTTGCCGAAGCCCAGAACCAACTGGCGCAGCAAAATTTCGAAGAAGCCATGTCCACTATGACCAAATTGTCTGAAATGACCATTAAATTATGCTCTGACGCATTCGAGCCGATCAATGGTCAAATGACAAAAGCGATGTCCAGCGCCATGTCTGCTGCCAAGAAAAACGCTGCTTAAATTTTAAGCTCTTTTAAGAATATGAACCCCCGCATCAGAAGAAGTCTCTGAGCGGGGGTTTTTTATCGCCTCTCCTTGGTATATATTCATTCCTATATGGAACGAAATGTGATGACTGACCCCCTGATAACCAACGCAGATAATGGCAACCCGATGAACCCGTCCTACCCCCCTGATGACGGGCGGCAAACCGGATTGATGTTGAAAGCCAAACCGAAAACCCGCAAGCCGGCCATGTATAAAGTGCTGTTGCTCAATGACGATTTCACCCTGATGGAATTCGTCGTTCATGTTTTGGAAAGGTTTTTCAGCAAGAATAAGGATGAAGCAACCGAGATCATGCTCCATGTCCATAGGCGTGGGGTTGGTCTGTGCGGTGTTTTTACCTATGAAGTGGCGGAAACAAAAGTGATGCAGGTCATGGATTTTGCCCGTGCCAATGAACAACCCCTGCAATGTACGATGGAAAAAGAATAAATGCTCTCACGCAATCTGGAACAAACTCTGCACAAGGCATTGGCGCTGGCCACTGAAAAAGGCCATGAATATGCGACGCTTGAGCATTTGCTGATGGCCCTGACCGTCGATCAGGATGCTTTGGCCGTCCTCCGCGCCTGCGGCGTGAATGTGGCCGAGATGCAGCAACAGATTGAATCTTATCTGGAAACCGATCTTAGCTATCTCGTCAATACCCAGATTTCCGAAGCCAAACCGACAACCGCGTTCCAACGTGTGCTGCAACGTGCCGCCATTCATGTCCAGTCATCAGGCCGCGAAGAGGTAACAGGGGCCAATGTCATTGTTGCCTTATTTTCCGAACGTGAAAGCCATGCAGTCTATTTCCTGCAAAATCAGGACATGACCCGTTTCGATGCCGTCAATTATATTTCCCACGGCATTGCCAAAGTTCCCGGTGCCAATGACAGCGCCCGCAGCATTCCGCAAGGTGCTGATGATCTGCAATCCGACGATAAGCCTCTCCGCCAAGGCAAGGAAGCGTTGGATGCCTATTGTATCAACCTCAATGAAAAGGCCAAAAAGGGCAAGATTGACCCCTTGATCGGGCGTGAAAAAGAGGTGGAACGCACCATCCAGATTTTATGCCGCCGCGCCAAAAATAACCCTTTATATGTCGGTGATCCGGGGGTCGGCAAAACAGCGATTGCCGAAGGTCTGGCTAAAAAAATCGAAGAAGGCGACGTGCCCGAAGTTTTGCTCGGTTGCACCATTTTCTCGCTCGACATGGGTGCTCTGCTGGCCGGTACCCGCTATCGCGGCGATTTTGAAGAACGATTGAAAGCCGTTATGACCGAATTACAGGCCATGGAAAATGTCGTGCTGTTTATTGATGAAATTCATACCATTATCGGCGCTGGGGCGACCAGCGGCGGGGCGATGGATGCGTCCAATTTGCTGAAACCCGCCCTTGCCAATGGCGGATTGCGCTGTATCGGTTCGACGACTTATAAGGAATATCGCAACCAGTTTGAAAAAGACCGCGCCCTTGCCCGCCGTTTCCAGAAAATTGATGTCGAAGAACCGTCGATTGACGATGCCATCCGCATTATCAAAGGTCTGAAACCCTATTACGAAGATCATCATAAGGTCAAATATACGGCAGAGGCCATTAAAGCCGCGGTTGAATTATCCGTCCGCTATATCGGTGACCGTAAATTGCCGGATAAGGCGATTGATATTATTGATGAAGTCGGGGCCGCGCAAATGTTGTTGCCTGCCTCCAAACGCAAAAAAACCATCGGCGTCAAGGATATTGAAACGGTGATCGCGGCCATAGCCCGTATTCCGGCAAAAGCAGTTTCAAAGGATGATAAAACCGTTCTGATGAATCTGGAACGCGATCTGAAAACCATGGTATTCGATCAGGACGAGGCGATTTCAGTTCTGGCGGATAGTATCAAATTATCCCGCGCCGGACTGCGCGATCCTGAAAAACCGATTGGTTGCTACCTGTTTTCGGGCCCGACAGGGGTCGGGAAGACCGAGGTCGCCAAACAGCTTTCCAAAACGCTGGGCATTGAACTGGTACGCTTCGATATGTCCGAATATATGGAACGCCATGCCGTGTCCCGCCTGATCGGCGCCCCTCCGGGTTATGTCGGCTATGAACAGGGCGGCTTATTGACCGATAAAGTCGACCAGCACCCGCATTGCGTGTTGTTGATGGATGAAATTGAAAAGGCGCATCCCGACCTTTATAATATTTTGTTGCAGGTGATGGACTATGGCAAGCTGACCGACAATAACGGCAAAACCATCGATTTCCGCAATGTCATTCTGATTATGACGACCAATGCGGGGGCCGCGCAGCTTGCAAAAGCTCCCCTCGGTTTCCAGTCCGAACGGCGCGCCGATGACGATACCGAGGAAATCAAACGCCTCTTTACCCCCGAATTCCGCAATCGTCTGGACGCGATTGTGCCGTTCCGCGCTCTGCCGCAAAGTGCGGTTCTGCGCGTTGTCGATAAATTCATCATGCAGCTTGAGGCGCAATTATCCGACCGCCGCGTCACTATTTTGCTGACCGACAAAGCCCGGGAATATCTGGCTGAACAGGGATATGACCCGCAAATGGGCGCACGCCCTCTGGCGCGCGTGGTACAGGAAAAAATCAAGAAACCATTGGCCGAAGAATTATTATTCGGCAAACTGGTCGATGGCGGTTCCGTATCCGTTGATTATATGGACGGCAAACTGGCCTTTGACATCCGCGCCGAAAAACCTTCGACCAAATCATCCAAGGACGATCTGGTCGAAGAAACAGTTTAATCAATACGGCATTAGGCCCCGATATTGTCGATCAATCGCGCCTGACCCAGCCAGGCGGCGGTCAGCAGGCGGTAAGATGTGGTGGACGCGGTGGGGGGCAGCAAGGTATTTGCATCGCGGATGGTCACGTAATCCACCTTGTCAAAACCCGCAGCAAGAATTTTTTGTGCGGCGGCGGATTCGATTTTATCAATGTCCAGACCGGCCTTCAGGTCACCAGCCATGCTGCGCAGGGTGGTGATAAGCGTCAGGGCTTGCTGTCTTTGCGCGTCCGATAAATAGGCATTGCGCGAAGAAAGTGCGAGACCGGAGGCTTCGCGCACCGTCGGGACGCCGATAATCTGGGTGGGTATCGCCAGATCACGTTGTAACGCTTTGATAACCTGCAATTGCTGATAGTCTTTTTCACCGAAATAGGCTTTCTGGGCACCAACCAGAAGGAGCAGGCGGGTGACCACCGTTGCCACCCCTGCAAAAAAATGGGGGCGAAATTCACCTTCCAGAGGTTTCGAAATATTGCCAACGGTCACGGTGGATTGGAAATCCGGCGGATACATGACTTCGACCGCAGGGGCAAAAATGGCCTGTACCCCGGTTTCACCGAGCAGGGCGGCATCCTTGTCCAGCGTCCGCGGATATTTGTCAAAATCCTCATGCGGGGCGAACTGCTTGGGATTCACGAAAATACTGACGATCACCTCGTCACATTCGGACAATGCCTGCCGCGCCAAGGTCAGATGACCTTCATGCAGCGCGCCCATAGTCGGTACAAAACCAATGGTTTTTCCTGCTGCTTTGCGGGCATCGATATAGCTTCTTAACTCATCGGGGGTTTTGAGGATATCAGGCATTACGGGTCACGTCCTTTAGGGTTTCTTCGGCTTTTTGCCAGTCGATCATATGGGGTGGAAGAAGGGGGCTGGGGGATGAATGGCCTATGGC
>DMIT01000096.1:7349-8039 GCA_003452275.1 Rhodospirillaceae bacterium
ATCCATGATGGTCAGATACCGTCCGTTATTCATATGCATATTGAAATCCAGATCATTCGGGCAAACAACCAGTTTCAAATAGGATGGCGCGCAAATATCGGCAATTTTCGGTTTGAAAAATGCCGATATAAAAACATACAGAACGCGAAGCAATAAATTCATGCGGCGCAGTCTAGAAGGTTAGGGAGATTGTTGCAATATCCCGTCTTAATCTTCCAGAAACGCATTCAGTTTGAGGGCTAACCTCATAGAACCACGAATTTTCAATTTTTCCATCATGAAAGCAATATGAGGGTCGCTTTCGCCATTGAGAATTTTGGAAAAGGTCTCCAGAGATGTGGACAGCGTGACATCCGCTTCTTTGTTCTCGGTCGAGATATCGAGCATCCCCTGGGTTCCGTCAATATGGACACAGCCATCATCCCCGAAATCGAACAGGGCGCGGGCGTTAAAGCCGGAAGAATAAGCTGCTTTCTGGCGAATTTTTCCAACGATTTCTTCAAGGGTCATGGTGTTCTCTCCTTATTATAGAGTGACAGAAATTCTCTAAATTTTTAATGACTAACTATTTTAAGCTTATCTTCTTGAATTTACAGATAAAATATTTCTCTCCTGTTTCAGGAGACATAAAACTAGATAAAATTTTATATAATTATAAGAAAATTAATCCTTTCTGTGCTAAACTCGAAT
>DMIT01000093.1:0-1141 GCA_003452275.1 Rhodospirillaceae bacterium
AGTTCGATCCCGCGAAGTAACTCCGCCTGATTGCGATCTGAAATGCCATTGACCTCGGCCAGCCATTCGCCCTTGATGGGGTTCTTTAAAACGACATGATAGGATTTCCCGTCATTGCCCTGAACAGGATTATAATTTTCGATGTCTTTTGCATCTTCCAGATAGATGGCCATTTTAACCAGACCGCGAATACCATGGGCGGTGCGGATGTCTGCGATGTGAAGTTTCTTTTGTGTATTCATTTTCATGCCTGTTTCTTTCCCACATCACTATCCTAAGTTTATGTATGAAATCAATATTATAAGCAAAAAAGGGTGTTTTTAAGCTGGTTAAAGGATGATCGCCCTGATGGCAGCCTGTAAAACCGCTTGGAATCCTGAAAATTTATGTTTATAAATGTCGCTTCAACTGAAACATTTTGGAACTGAAAATATAATGATTGTTGCTGCCCAACCCAAGCAATTCACGCTCAAAGAAGATGGAAAGATTTATTTCCAGCCTGATTCAACGAACCCTTTACCGGGTGAGGTTCTGGCATCCGTTCATAAAGGTGAAAGCCTGTTGCAACCGTCTGTTCAATTGGTTGAAGGCCGTGATTTCGGTTCTGAATCCGCCGCTGATGTTTTGGCTGCGGTTGAAACATGGGTGAAAGCACATATTTATACGGTTCTGGAACCGTTATTCTCGCTGGTCGGTGATAAAAATCTGGCCGAGCCAACCAAAGAAATTGCGCTGAAATTATTCGCGCATACCGGCATCGTGCCGCGTGGCGAAGTCGAAGAGTCGATTGCAAAACTTGATCCGGAAATGCGCAAAGCACTCCGCGATAAAAAAGTTCGTTTAGGCCCGTTACTTATTTTTATGCCGGATCTCAATAAACCGGCTGCTGTGAAATTGCGCGCCATTTTGTGGTCATTATTCAATGATAAACCGTTGCCTGCGCCAACCCCACGCGATGGGGCGATGTCGGCGGTGGTTGATGTGACAACGGCAAACCCTGATTTTTACCGCGCCATCGGTTACCCGCTATATGGGCCGCGCGTGATCCGCATCGATATGCTGGATCGTGTGATTAACGCGATTTACGATACCGCCAAAGAAGGCAAATTTCAGGCTGAACATAAAATGGCCGAATGGATGG
>DMIT01000093.1:1197-5600 GCA_003452275.1 Rhodospirillaceae bacterium
GCCATATTGTAAAACCTGTCGAAGAGAAAGCGGCAGAAGATATCAAGGCGGTCGAAGCCGTGGTTTCCGTTCCTGCAGAGGGTGGGGCAGTCGTCGTTGAAGCTGCGCCCGCAGAGGCACCTGCCGAAGCGAAAAAGCCCGAACAGAAAAAACCGGAATTGGACTGGTTCTTCCTGCGCCGTGGCAAAGCCCACGTTGCCCAAAGCGAACGCGCCCCACGCCGTTACGAACGTCCGGATCGGACGGTTCGTCCTGCGGCTGTCGAAGGTGGCGGCGAGACAGGGCGGAAAGAATTTTCCAAACCGGATAAAAAACCATTCCCTGCCGAACGTTATGCCCCCAAGGGACAAAAATTCGATAAGAAAAAATCGGAAGACGGCGACAAATTCGGCAAGAAAAAACACAGCGATAAAAAACGCGAAGACAAAGCGGCCAATCATAACCCGCGTGTTTATACTGCCGAAGCTTCACAATCCGACAACCCGTTTGCAGTTTTGCAAGGGTTGAAACTGAAATAATCAGCTTAATCTCTGGCGGATTTCACAATCCATGGCGAGAATATCGCCAAGGGATTGTGGTTGTGCGTTGGGGGCAAAAGATAGGCCGCGTTCAACAATTTTCAAAATATCGCCGAATGGAATAGCCCCGTTCAAAAATTTTGCGACGGCAATTTCATTTGCGGCATTGAATGCAATCTGGTGCGCGGCACCTGCTTTCATACAATCATAGGCCAGTTGAATGGCGCGGAATTTCTGAAGGTCAGGTTTTTCAAACGTCAATGTCGAGAGTTTTTCCCAATCCAATGTCTGACCGCTTGTCGGTATACGGTGCGGATAAGCCAGTGCATACGCAATCGGTGTGCGCATGTCCGGCGCGCCGAGTTGTGCCAATACCGACCCGTCCACATATTCCACCATCGAATGAATGATCGATTGTGGGTGGATGATGACATCAATTTTATCGGCGGGCATATCGAATAAATAATGGGCTTCGATCATCTCTAACGCTTTGTTCATCATGCTGGCGCTATCGATAGAGATTTTTGCGCCCATTGACCAATTGGGGTGGGCGAGTGCCTGCTCAACGGTTGCGTTATTCATTTGTTCAATGGTGGATGTGCGGAACGGCCCGCCGGATGCCGTGATGATAATCTTCTTGACGCTGTCACGGTTATGATTCTCTAGTACTTGAAAAATCGCGCTATGCTCGCTGTCCACCGGCAGGATTTTCGTACCGAATTCATCGGCCAGAGATAGTACGAGCGATCCTGCCGCAACCAAGGGTTCCTTATTGGCAATGGCCACGGTTTTGGCATGGCGAATGGCGGTTAGCACAGGTTTCAATCCCGCAAAACCGACGATGGAAGCCATGGCGATATCGACGTTCAGGCTGGCAGCCTCGATGATTGCCGCTTCGCCTGCGCCACATTTGATGGACGTTCCGGCCAGCGCGGATTTGAGATCGGCAAATTGCGTATCATCGGCAATAGCCACAAATTCCGGATGTAGTTTTTTAGCCTGTTCAACCAAACGCGTCATATTTTTGCCCGCGGTCAGGGCGCGGACTTTGAAATTGTCGGGATGGGCAGAGATTAAATCAATGGTGCTGGTTCCGACCGAACCTGTTGCCCCTAAAATAGTGACGGTTTTTTGGGTCATGACGATGTGTTACTCCGTCACGAATGTGACATACGCCAGAAAGACAGGGAGGGCGAGGAGTAGGGCATCGATCCTGTCCAGAATGCCGCCATGACCGGGGATGATGGCACCGGTATCTTTAAGGCCGGCTTTCCGTTTCATGGCGGAAATCATCAGATCGCCTGATTGTCCGGTTATACCGATGGCAACCCCTGCAAGGATGGCATGGGGCAAGGTCACGGTGGTTATCGGGCCGCCGAAATTGGCCATGGGCAGCAAAGATTGTTCTAATCCCAGAATAAGCGCAGGGCCGATCAAAGCTCCCGCATATCCCGACCATGTTTTATTCGGACTGATGGTCGGCGACATTTTCGGGCCACCCATCGTTTTCCCGAAGATATAGGCAACGGAGTCGCTGGCCCAGATGCACATCATAAACATGATCGTCCAGAACAACCCGCCAGATTGTTCGCGCAGATAGGCCATTTCAAGAAATGAGAATCCCAAATAGAAAAAACCAATCGCCACCAGAGCATATTTAAAAAGGGGGCGGATAGGCATGTGTCTGGAAATGTTTGTCCATTCAACAAAAGCAATGACGATACAAACGGCAACCAGCCCGATAAAAAACCATTCGCCTACGGCAACAAGGCTCATTACCACAGGAATCAGAATGGCCGATGAAATCAGACGAAGCGTGAGGGAGGAAAGGGGCTGTCCCATCATCTAACCTTGCGTTGTTTTAACTTTACCAAAACGGCGGTCACGTTTTGCGAATTCTTCTATGGCGGATACCAGATGTTCTTTTGTAAAGTCGGGCCATAAAGTTTCAGTGAATATAAATTCCGTATAGGCGCATTGCCAGATCAGGAAATTGGAAATGCGCTGTTCGCCGCTGGTGCGGATCATCAGGTCAGGGTCGGGGATGCCTGCGGTCATTAAAAATTGCGGGAAAAGCGTTTCGACTTCTTCGCGGGTTAATTTGCGGTTTTCGCGATAGGCATGGTCTGATACTAATTGCGCCGCATGTAAAATATCCTGACGCCCGCCATAGCCCAGCGCCATGACCAGATTTAATTTGATGTTGTCCGCTGTCAGGCGTTCGGCGTTTTCAATGAGTTCCACGATGTCGGCGTCAAAGGCGGAACGGTCGCCAATGACCCGCAAACGCACTCCGTTTTTATGAAGATCGGCGGTTTCAGAACGCAAATAAGTCCGCAACATTTTCATCAGATCATTGATTTCATCCTGCGGACGTTTCCAGTTTTCTGATGAAAACCCGAACAGGGTGATGGTCTGAATGCCCATACCCTGCGCATATTCAACCACCTTGCGCACGACCTCCACCCCTTTGCGGTGCCCCGCAGTGCGTGGCAAGCCACGGGATTTTGCCCAGCGACCATTGCCGTCCATGATGATGGCGACATGGCTGGGCAAAGGGGCGATGGCGTGGGGGGGGGTGTTTTTCATTAAACCGTCATCACACTTTCATCACATCGGCTTCTTTTTTCGCGAGCATGGAATCAACGGATTTAATAAAGTCATCGGTCATTTTTTGAACATCGTCCGATAGTTTCTTTTGTTCGTCTTCGGTCAGATCATCATCTTTTTTAATCGAATCCATCCCGTCACGGCGGACGTTGCGAATGGCCACGCGTGTTTGTTCGGCATATTTGCCCGCGACTTTTTGCAGTTCGGCGCGGCGTTCGGTGGATAATTCAGGAATAGGAACGCGGATCAATGATCCTTCGCCCTGTGGATTCAACCCCAGACCGGCGTCACGAATGGCTTTCTCAACGGCTTTGGTCGAATTCATGTCCCAGACCTGAACGGTCAAAAGACGTGGTTCAGGGACGCTGATCGTGCCGACCTGATTCAAAGGCATCCGCGCGCCGTAAATTTCAACTGTGACCGGTTCCAGCATGTTCACAGATGCCCGTCCGGTACGAAGTCCCACGAATTCTTTTTCGAGCGTGTCAACGGCGCCTTGCATACGTTGTTTAATATCATTGATATCGAGTGGCATAATGGTTTCTTCCTTTTTACTTTTGAATGCTTATTTCTTTTCATCGCTGACGATGGTGTATTCGCCGTTGCCGGCCATGACTTTTGCAAAATTGCCTTTTTCACGGATGGAAAAAACCATGACTGGAACCTTGTTTTCGCGGGCGAGCGAAATCGCGGTGGCATCCATGACTTTCAAATCTTTGGTCAGGATGTCCATATAGGTCAGGTGGTCATATTTGACGGCAGTCGGGTCTTTGAACGGGTCGGCGGTGTAAATGCCGTTGACCTTTGTCCCTTTGGCAATCAGGTCGCAATTCATTTCCGATGCGCGCAGGGATGCGCCGGTATCGGATGTGAAATACGGGTTGCCTGTTCCCGCAGCGAAAATCACCACGCGGCCTTTTTCCATGTGGCGAATGGCTTTGCGGCGGATATAGGGTTCGCAAACCTGATCCATCTGGATCGCGGATTGCACGCGGGTTTTAATGCCGATATTCTCAAGGGCATTTTGCAGGGCAAGAGCATTAATCACAATTCCCAGCATCCCCATATGGTCAGCGGTTGTTCTGTCCATGCCGTTCGATGCACCCGACAGGCCGCGGAAAATGTTACCGGCCCCAACCACCACGCATAACTCTACGCCCATATCGACGACATCTTTGACGTCCTGCGCGACGCGGGCGACTGTATCCGGGTCAAGGCCGAATTCGCGTGGCCCCATCAAAACTTCACCTGAAATTTTAAGAAGAACACGTTTAT
>DMIT01000193.1:0-3523 GCA_003452275.1 Rhodospirillaceae bacterium
CGCGCGATCAGTTCGGCTTTTTCAAACGGTTTGGTCAGATAATCGTCAGCCCCGAAGCCCAGTCCTTTGATTTTGCTGTCCAATTCGGCAAGGCCTGACAGAATAAGGATCGGGATATTGATTTTCTCGGCGCGGAGTTTCTTCAATACTTCGTACCCGTGCATATCAGGCAGCATCAAATCAAGTATGATAATATCATATTCATAGAATTTGCCGAGTTCATAGGCATCTTCGCCCAAATCCGTGGTTTCGACCATATAACCTTCGGATTTGAGAATCATCTCAATCGACTTTGCTGTTGAGCTATCATCTTCTACTAGCAGGACACGCATGGGTTTCTCCCGTAACTTTCTGTATGTTGCAAATTAATCTTAGTTAACATCCATATTAACAAATATTAACAGACTTAACAAATAGTTTTGTTTTTGCTTTAATGAGAATCATTTTTCTCTTACTTTTTCTGGTTTTTAATGTCCTTCAAGACCGCCATTTCTGTGTTTTTCGCCTGTTTCCTGCTGTTTTTAGGCCCTGCATGGGCTTTGGACGTCAATTCTGTGCGAATCGGCGGGCACGGGGACAAGGAAAGAATCGTTGTCGAATTGACAGGAAAGAGCCAGTTTCGCGCCTTTGTCCTGCAATCTCCAGACCGCATTATCATTGATCTGGACGATTTCAACTGGAAAGTCGGCAAAATGTCCCGCCCGCCGGTAACCTTGGTTAAAGATGTCCGTTTTGGATCGCTGGGCGGCGGGAAAGGACGTTTGGTTCTTGAAACCGCCACTCCGGTCATTATCAAATCCGCTTTTGCGATTGATAAGTCGGGCGGGCAGCCTGACCGCATCGTTGTTGATTTCGCCAAAACCAGTGCCGCGGTGATGAAAGAGGCGACCACCCAGCAAATGGGGAATATGAAGATGCCGGCGGAACCGAAAGCCGCGTCTAAAACAGTCAAAAAGTCATCCGAGCCGGAAGAAAAATTTGCCCCTGCCAAAGCCAGAAAATTAATTATCATCGATCCCGGACATGGGGGGCAGGACCCCGGGGCCTTGGGGGTCAATGGTGCGTATGAAAAGACCATCGTTCTGGCCGTCGGGCTTGAATTAAAACGCCAACTGGAAAAGGCAGGATATCGCGTCGAGATGACACGGGCCACCGATGTATTTATCCCCCTTGGCGAACGCGTCAAATTTGCGCGCAAAAAGGGGGGCGACTTATTTGTCTCTCTCCATGCGGATTCAATTAGCCGCAGCAATGTGACCGGTGCTTCCGTTTATACTTTGTCCGATACGGCCTCCGATAAAGAAACGGCAAAATTGGCAGAACGGGAAAATAAATCCGATCTGATCGCAGGGATAGACTTAAGTCATCAGGAAAGCGATGTTGCCGATATCCTGATCAATCTGGCGGCGCGCGACACGATGAACCAGTCGCGCTATCTGGCAAAGACGGTTATCAATACTCTCGACCAGAATAATGTCAAAATACTGGACACCAAATACCGTTCCGCCGGATTTGCTGTTTTAAAGGCTATGGATATTCCGTCTATTCTGGTCGAAATGGGCTATTTAACCAACCGGCAGGAAGTCGAGCGGCTTTCCAATTCCGCCTATCGGACACAGGTGGCGTCCGCGCTTAAATTGAGCATCGATAAGTTCTTTCAAAGAAATTAGAATGTCATAATATCGGATGCGGTGCGTCATCTTTCTTCTTGAAACAATGAGGTAGGGGATTGTATTTCCATGGTTTTTGAAATATTCTTTAGCCTCGTTCTTTTCGAAAAGAATTTTTAACTTCTAACAAATGAGGCTTACAATGAAAAAATTGCTCGCAGCTGTTTGCGTACTTGGTTCCACACTCGCTTTGACAGCTTGTGATACAACTGGTTCCGGATATGTTGATACACAACCACCTTACGCTCAAGAACGCACTGTTGGCACAGGCCCAGTTGCTGCTGCTCCAGCTCCAGCTGCAGCTCCAGTGAAATCTGCTGAGCCAGTATTCGAGAAAAAAGTTACAAAATAATTTTGTAATTTCAGACAGAATAACAAAAAGGCTGCCCTCGCGGGTGGCCTTTTTATTTCCCTAATTATTTACCGAAAATTAACTCCCTTCGCGTAGTCTTAGGGGGTATCAGGGAGAAAATAATGGCTGTATTCGCAATTTCACGTTCAAATAGTGGGTTTACCGCTTCGGTTGATGGAGCTGATATCGGGCGCGAAGTCGATGCAGCAAAGTTTCATAAGCCTGCGTCTTTGGAAAAAGAGTCAATAGGTCTTGCAAAGATATTCGGTGATGCTGTGAATGATGCCCAGTTCGAGGCACAAGCGGCCCCCGTTGCCGAAAGAAAAATTGCGGCGGTTAAGCCTCAAAGCTTCGATGCCTGACCTCACCGCACGCAAGATTGAAAATTTTATCCCGCATTGCGCATAGGCAGTGCGGGTTTTGTTTTGTATAATAAAAGAATATCTCTATCGAAAGGGCTTATCATGCGTATCGGCGTTCCCAAAGAAATCAAAAAACAAGAACATCGCGTGGGAATGATCCCGTCATCGGTGCGTGAAATGGTTGCGCATGGGCATCAGGTGATGGTCGAAAGTGATGCAGGTCAGGCTATCGGTTTTGATAATCAAGCCTATATCTCTGCCGGCGCCCATATTGTAGAGAGCGCCGCGGAAATTTTTGAGCAAGCCGATATGATTATGAAGGTCAAGGAACCCCAACCGCAAGAATGCGCGATGCTGCGTCCCGACCAGATTCTATTCACCTATTTGCATCTGGCGGCGGATAAGCCGCAGGCCGAGGGATTAATCGCGTCGAACTGCATTGCCATTGCCTATGAAACGGTGACAGGCCCGAATGGAAGGGGCTTGCCGTTATTAGCCCCGATGAGTGAAGTGGCGGGGAGATTATCCGTTCAGGTCGGCGCGCATTATTTAATGAAACATATGGGCGGGCAGGGTATTTTGATCGGCGGCGTCCCCGGAACGCCCGCAGGGCGCGTACTGGTCTTAGGGGGCGGTGTGGCAGGGTTTAATGCGGCGCGGGTCGCGGTCGGCATGGGCGCGCGTGTGACCATTCTCGATAAATCCCCCGAACGCCTGCGTGAACTGGATGAACATTTCAACGGCAGTGCCGAAGTTTTATATTCCACGACATCGGCCATTGAAACCTTGCTCCCGAAATCCGATATGGTGATCGGCGCGGTTCTGGTGCCCGGCGCATCGGCGCCCCGACTGGTCACGCGTTCCATGCTGTCCATCATGAAAAAAGGGGCTGTTCTGGTTGATATTGCCATCGACCAAGGCGGATGTTTTGAAACCAGTCACCCCACAACGCATGGCGACCCTGTCTATGACGTTGATGGCATTACCCATTATTGTGTCGCCAATATGCCGGGCGCAGTGCCCAAAACCTCGGCAATGGCCCTGAACCATGCCGTCCTTCCATACGCCCTTAAAATCGCAAATATGGGATGGGAAAAGGCCTTGGCCAGCGATGCCGGCTTTGCCGCAGGGCTGAATAT
>DMIT01000193.1:3577-8631 GCA_003452275.1 Rhodospirillaceae bacterium
GCGATCATAAGGCTGACATGAATGAGCATAAAGATCATGAGGTTCACTTTTTCAGGCCCATTGACGTGAGCTGATGTCGGAGTGAGTGGCGTAAAATAAGACATGCCACTGGATGTTGATCCTTGTAACAGATCGAAAATGAACGGCGCAAGGACGTATATCAGTAAAAAATAAACTGCAACTCCAACTATCGGCAGGCGTACCGATTTGTGCCATGAAATGACATGTATCGCTATGATATCCCGAACTGCAAATAAAATAAGGCTGGCATAGAATAGATAATATTGGACTGGCAGTATTTGAACATTTACCTCACCTTTTCCTGTGTATTGGATTTCAGAAAGCTGTCCTGCACATAGGAAAATAAACGGAGCAATACAAATAAAGCAAAGTAAAGAAATGGCCCATAAAGGAGTCAATCTGAAAGCCTCTTTATATTCTTTGGCTTTGAGGCTTTCATATAATTGGCGATAGGCAATTTTATGGCTGGCTTCTTTTATGCAGACAGGCACTATTGAAAGAGCAACAAATAATGAAATGCCCGTTATATATTCTGGGACAGTGCGGTCACTATAACCAAATCCATTTAAGAAGAATCCAGATGAAATGAGGAAAATAGGCCACATATATGGAGAGTCTTTATATTGGAGAGATGAACGAAGCGTTCTGTATAACCCTATCACAGCCCACAATGCCGAAAACATGATGATGAAAGTAAACGTATCAAGCCGGAATAATTTAGAATTATACCAATAGAAAAATTGAGGGTCATTGATTGAATAATGAATGCCATTGATGATAATCGGGCTTCGTGCATAGCACACAGTTTTGTCGGTGGCGGTTGCCAAGTAGCGACAAACATCAGAAAGTTCGAATTCGTTCTGATAGCTTAGGCTAATTATTTGCCCGATAAATGATCCTGCAATCAGTACTCCTATCACTGTACCTATGGTTGTGTGGCGTGAGTTTCTTGAAGAGGTGTAAGTCCCTGCCAACATAACGCAGGAGTATGATAATATCATCCAGAAGATGGCGGAACTTATCAGTGACGCAACCGTCCAGAAAGCAGGCCGGTGATAGCTGTCGGCAATAAATAAGTGGGTTGATGCAATCAAGATGGTCGGGATAATACCCAGAAGGCTGATCACCCAGACAACAAAGGTTGATCCGAATAGTTTTCCGAATAAAATTTTCTGCGGCGAGATAGACGACATACGCATGAAATCCCATGTCTTTTGACGCATTTCACCGAACAGGCTGTTTGAGGCAAGATAAGACCCCCAGATAATCGAGAATACAAAGCCGAAGCTGAACATCCCGTAGGTCAAGGATTCTGCTTTTGAATAGTTTATGGGGGTGGTGTCCCACTCTTTAGGTGTGCCTACGCTCCAGCTTATCCACGCCACCAGTGCAAAAATAAAGGTAGGGATAAGGATACGGGTGGGTGAGAATTCTAGCTTAATATTCTTTTTAAATTCAGGATTTTTATAAATCATTTTTGTGGCCTATGAATTTCGGTTGGCAATCTGGAGATAGAGTGATTGCAAAGATGTCTCTTCCAATGTGAAGGAGCAGACATTCATCCCATGTTGCAAAAGAGTTTTGAGTAAAATGGCATGAGCTGATTTATCAGCCTCCACTTGGAATTGAATGGATTTTAGATCTGCTGATATGAAGAAAGAATGGGCAGGTAATTTATCGGTTAAAATAAGCCGCTGTTCGTCTGTGAGATGGTCCAGTAATTCGACATTGATAACTTGGTGTTGTTTGTCTTGATGGGCGCTTAGTGTCACGTGCTCCTGAATTTTACCATCGCGCAGAACCAGCATGGCTGTACAATATTCCTCTAGTTCCGCCAAGATATGGGATGACACCAATATCGTCATTCCTGATTTTTGGAGGGTTTTGAGAATGGATGACAGTTCCGTACGGGCTTCAGGGTCCAAACCGGAGGCAGGTTCATCAAGGATCAATATCTTGGGGGCATGGATGATGGCGATGGCGATACCAACTCTTTGTCGCCATCCGCGCGACAGGGTGGAGCATTTTTTATCAATGATGGTTTCAAGGCGAAGAAGCTGGCTAAGCTCTGTAATGCGGGAGGCCAGTGCGGTATCTGTGATGCCGTGACAGCCGCCTATAAATTCAAGAACGTCATAAACTTTTAAATCGTCATAAAGACCAAAATCATCGGATAAATATCCGATTTGCATATGTGCGGCCCGAGGGTTCGAATCGACAATCTTATCAAAAATTTTTACGGAACCTGAATAAGGCGTATCTAATCCAGCCAAATTGCGCAGCAGGGTTGTTTTTCCCGCGCCGTTGGGGCCCACCAAAGCGGTGATGCTGCCTTCGGTCAATTCGAAGTTAATATTTTCCAAGGCCAGCTTTGAAGGATAAAAATAGGTTAAATCTTGTACGCTAATAGGCGGTAGCTGCGCAACTGGCTGGTTCATATCCTGTATTCCTATAAGGTTTTGTAAATATTTTGATTTTGTTGAAAATATCATATTGACAAAGGAGGCTCAAGATTATAAACAAAAGCCACTCAAACGGGCGGACGTAGTTCAGCTGGTTAGAATGCCTGCCTGTCACGCAGGAGGTCGCGGGTTCAAGTCCCGTCGTTCGCGCCATTTGAGATTAATTCATTCCAAAAATGTGACGTTTGGAAATAAAAAATAGGCCTCGTTTGAGGCCTTATTTTTTTTGTTGTGTGTGTCGTGAAGAGGTAGGCAAAAACATGATTGCACAACCACAAAGGCACAAAGGGCTCAAAGAATCACAAAGTTTTTGACTTATCATTCTGCGCGAAGAAGAATCTCCTTTTTCTTTCTCCTCCTGCAAAACGGGGAAGAGAATCGCAGAATAAAATATAAAAAACTTTGTGATTCTTTGAGCCCTTTGTGCCTTTGTGGTTGCAAAACCCAACTGAAATAAAAACCTCCCGACCACATGGCGGGAGGTTTCTAAATAGATAAAACTATTCTGCTGCCGGAGCTTCGGCTTCAGGGGCAGGGGCGGCGGCCGCTGCGGCTGCTGCTTCGGCTTTTTTCGCTTTTTCTTTCAGGCGTTCCTGAGCTTTTGCTTTTGGCTGGGCTTTTTGGAGGCTGGTGCGTTTTGCAGGCATCGGAGCAACGCCGGCTGCGCCCATGAAGAAGGAAACGCGTTCTGTCGGTTGGGCACCAACGCCTGTCCAGTATTTAATGCGTTCGGCATTCAATACAACGCGACGGTCGCTGTCTTTTGGTTGACGTGGGTCATAAGTTCCAACTTTTTCAATGAAATTACCGTCGCGTGGGGCACGCGCGTCGGCAACGACGATTGCGTAGAAAGGTGCTGCTTTGCGGCCTTGACGGGCCAGTCTAATTTTCAGTGCCATGTTTTTTTCTCCTTAACAATTGATTGACTGATTTTTAAATAATGATTTTAAAGTTCTATTTCTTACGGCGGTTTTTCTTAGACCCGCCATGTCCGAAATTCCCTAAACCGCCCAACATTTTCTGTTGAGCCATTTGACCCAGTGATCCGGATAAGCTGAATCCCGGGGTCGTTCCACTTTCACGTTGCATTTCGGCCAGCTTTTCCTGATCGTCATGCCCCATAAAATTCTTCATGGCACCCATCATGCCCGATACGCCCATTTTCTTCATGCGGCGCATCATGGTTTCCATTTGTTCAAATTGTTTAATCAGGCGGTTTACATCCTGAACAGTGGTGCCGGAACCTGTCGCGATACGCTGGCGGCGTTTGGCATTGAGCAGGGCAGGGCGCACGCGCTCGGCCTTGGTCATCGATAAAATGATCGCTTCCTGATGTTTCAGAATGGAATTATCAAGGTTCGCGCTATCGATCTGGTCGGAATAGCGGCCCAGCCCCGGCAACATTTTCATGAGTGAACCGATGCCGCCCATCCGTTTCATCTGGCGAAACTGGTTGAGCATGTCATTGAGGTCGAAACGGCCTTCGTTAAAGCGTTTGGCCATGTCTTCGGCTTCGGCTTCGTTGACGGTTTCAATCGCTTTTTCAACGAGGGAAACAACGTCACCCATGCCCAGAATGCGGCTGGCGATACGGTCGGCATGGAAGGGTTCCAAGGCGTCCCATTTTTCGCCAATCCCCATCAATTTGATCGGCTTGCCGGTGACGGCACGCATCGACATCGCCGCACCACCGCGGGCATCACCGTCAACACGGGTCAGCATCAAACCGGTAATACCGATTTTGGAATCAAAGGCAGATGCGGTATTCACCGCGTCCTGACCGGTCATTGCGTCCACGACAAGCAATGTTTCAGTCGGTTTCGCAAGGTCACGAATAGCAACCACTTCGTTCATCAATACGTCATCAATCGCAAGACGTCCGGCAGTGTCAAGCATCACGATATCGTAACCGCCNNGCAATGCCTGTTTGTGTACCGAGTTGCGCCAATTGGTCTTGTGCCGCCGGACGATAGGTGTCGAGGGAGGCCATCAACACTTTTTTGCGCATTTTGTCGGTCAGGTATTTGGAAATTTTGGCAGTCGATGTGGTTTTACCCGAACCTTGCAATCCGACCATCAGATAGACAATCGGCGCGGTGCCGTGGAATGATAATTCGGTATTGGTGGCCCCCAGCAATTCGATCATTTCGTCATTGACGATTTTAACCACCATTTGTGCGGGGGAAACAGATTTGACAATCTCTTGTCCCACCGCTTTGACGCGAATACGTTCTACGAAATCTTTGACAACCGGTAACGCAACGTCCGCTTCAAGCAATGCCACGCGAATTTCGCGCAGAGCCAAATTCACGTCTTCTTCGTTCAGGCTGCCTTTGCCGCGAAGGTTATCGAATATACTGCCTAATTTTTCAGTCAACGACTGGAACATCTTTTAAAACCTCATAACAATTTTGCCGCAGTGAGCGAATAATCGCCGGCTGCGGTGTACCCTCGGGCACTCTCATAGCAGAGATGTGCGGATAAAATTAAGCGCAGATATAGTGAGAATCAGGGGTATTGTCAAATTATATTCTTGAAAGGCCTTATTTTTTGACCTAGTCTTTATGATAA
>DMIT01000024.1 GCA_003452275.1 Rhodospirillaceae bacterium
AATAACGCATGGCGGCAACGCAGGAGGGGCTGCTGGAGCTGCTGCGGCTGTATTATATTGAGGGGCTACCACTGTCACCGGTGTTACGTTATTTCTTGCCGCACCCTGTTTGCCAAATAACGCCATGTCGCTTTGTCCATCTGCGGTTCTCAAATAAACCAAGTCATCCGCACGTCCGGCTGCGCGATAAGAGATAACTGCTTTTGCCGGATCGTCACTTGCGATACCACCGGAAACAACAATCCTTTTAATGTCGTGCGCTTCACATCCTTCAACCATTGAAGCCCCAGTGGTAAAGCCACCCGTTAATGCTCCAACGCCAACAGCCGAAAGACCCAAGCTGACAGATCCTTGTGCAACACAACCAGACACACCACCTGCAAGACCTGGGGCATAAACTGGTGTCGCTTGTTTGGCTTGACGCGCATCAACATGAACGCCGCCATTATTTGCACTGGCAGATGATTGAACGGCGCCTTCCTCAATGGTTGCGGCTCCGCCAGTTGCGGTTGCGGCACCACCTTCAGCTTTAACGCCAACGGTTGTATGGTTCGTTGCCGCTGCATTCGCTGCTGCCGCTGCCTGTGCTGCTGCCTGCGCCGCTGCTTGAGATGCCGCACTTCCGCCACCACCGCCATTATTTACAGTCGATGGGCTTGGGCTAGGGCTTGGAATAATAATCGGGTCTGGAACAGGTGGGCATGTATTTTGACCAGTGCTACCACAGGCTGCGGATGCATCGGCTGCGGCTCCCAATAAACCAATTGCGAGTGTAGTAGCTGATAAAGTAGCTTTCATAAATGATTTTTTCATTTTACACGTCCCCCTTTAGAAGGCCTAAGAGTTGAATTGTTTGTATGGACGAAAACATAAATGAAATGTGAAGTTTATGTCAAGATAATTTTCAGAATATTTTTTCTTGCGTTTTAAAATACGGATATGATATTTATGTGGCTCACTTTACAGAAACTATATAACCGTGGACGACAAGTTTATAATGTCCCCAACCCGATGGTGTGAACATGGCTGCTTCGATTGCTCTCAATTCCTCTGCTGTTGATATGGATGTGGCCGATGATACGGCTCCGAAAGGATTGCGCAAATTTGCGGGCGGTTTGTTAAGCCGCGTTAAAAAAGTCGGCGAAAATCTGCGCAATATCAAGATGACCAAAGAAGATGTGGTTTTTGGAGCTGCCAGTATCGGTGCAGGACTTCTTGCAAAAACAGCGGCTGTAGCGGCCTTGGGCGTCGCATCAGGTGGTTCGGCGATTTTATTGGCGGCTGCGGGTGGCGCGGCGATGGGACTTGCCAAAGCTGCGGTCAAACATGGCCGTGAAGGAAAAAGTATCGGTTCCTTTTTCAGCCGCACAACATTGATGAGTACCGTCTCCAGCACTGCGATCTCGGTGGCGACTTTGGGCTATAGCGGGTTATTTGAATGCGCAACGGGGCAAACTCTGACGCACGCGCTGGGCGAAGTCTTCCAGAAAGCGGCCGATAAATTATTCCATCTTGCCCCGTTTGGAAACGCATTCGCGGCCGCCCCGGATATCAATCCGGATCCTGTTCCCGAACACTTGAAGGACGTGGTTCCGCCAAGAGAGCCCGCCATTCTTCCTGATGATACTCAAGTTGAGTTTATTGAGGAAGAGGAGGGTGGAGAGCTAGACGTAGCACCGGCTGCTGCACAACCGGTCAATCATATGCCGCCAGCACCTTTAAAAACCATCGCGGCCACCCCTGAAATGAAAGCGGATAGTGGTTCCGTGTATGAAGGAAATAAGAATATTGATGACGAGACACGTTCCCGCGCTCTGGCATGGGCCAAGGCCATGAATCCTGCGGCAGAGATTGCCGCAAAGCCTGCTGTGCCTTCTGTTCCTCTTACTTCGGCAGATAAAGTGATTGGCGTGCGCGATCTTTCGGCATCGACGATGGCGGGGACTGATCCAAAAAATATTGTGCTGGATACAGGTAATGCGGGCGTGAAGGTCAGAATGCCCGCTGTTCCCAATATGGATGCGGAGATTAAAACAGCCAATGCGGTTATTCATGAGGCAGTCGCAGCGGGAGATGCCGGGTTGAACGAACTTGACCCTCGTAAATTGGCAGGGGCTTGTGTAACCGATCTTCCTTCTTCACAGGCAGCCTTGGAAGCCCAGAATGGCGTATTGCCGAATACTTGCACCACTGCCAAAGATGATATGGGTGCGGGTGATTATGTTATTGTTCGGGATGCTGCCGACCAGCCAAGTGCCAAACGCGGTCTGCGTGTGCTTTTCTCGACGGCAGCCGAGAAAACTACTGCCTTTATCGGGCGTGTGGTCGGGTCTGAATTGCCTGACATGATGACCGAAAAACTGGCTGCGGCGGCACCGGCTCCTTAAAATTATCAGAGCGAAAATTTTGGAAAATATAGTTAAATGTGTGAAGTCCTGCTTGTAAGCGGGCTTCTGAACCGCTATTGTGTGGTGGCTTTTGCATTTTTAGGTTTGGTGCGTATCCTGTTCGGGCGAAGACCTAAGGGTGGAATTATTTAAAAAAGGGTGCTGTAGTCAATGATTCGTTCAACTTTCTTATCTTTATCATGTGCCGTGATGATTGTGGGCTTAACAGCATGTGCCCCGGGCTATCCGATTCACGTCAAAGACCCGCAATTGGTGGCGCAACCTGATAAAGTCTCCATGATGCTGGCGCAGGCGGCTGATAAAGCCTCGAATGCCCTCGAAGCTCTGGCCTCTGTCGAACAGAAAAGAACACCTGCCGGTCAGGTTCCTGCGATTGTCGGAGCCCCTGCCGAATTGAACCGCGCCATTACCATTCAATGGGTCGGCCCCGTTGACCAGATCACCAAGGTTCTGGCGGATAAAGCCAGTTATCGTTTTGTGACATTGGGTGCGGTTCCTGCAACGCCGGTGGTCGTGAATGTGGATGTGACCAATAAACCGATTATCGAGGTTCTGCGCAGTATCGGGTTGCAACTGGGTGCCCGCGCCGATGTCTATGTCGATAGTACGGAAAGAATGGTGGCTTTGACCTATTCTCCGGTGACCGGTCGCGGCGATGTCGCTTTGAACCCTCGTTATTAAGGCAGGAGAAAAAGGAATGCTGTTATCCTCTCCTCAAACCCGCATCGTGATCCTGAGCGTCGGCCTTGTTTTCGGGACGTGGGTTACGCCGGCTTTTGCAACGTCTTTCTTTCAACCGCAGCAGCAACAGGTTCAGCAACCTGTTCTTGAAGATATCGATGTCAATGAAATGATGCGTCAGGAAAATCTGGGCCAGACGCAGGTGGATGCCGAATCCGAAATGGCGATCCCCAAAACCCTGACCCAGCTTCAGGAAATTGCAGGTTATAAAGCGCCGAAAGGCAGTGACAGCAAAGAAATGCCTTTTGATATCCGTAAGGAATCATTGAAAGAAGCCGCTCTCTCTTATGGGGCCCGCGGCGGGCTTGCAGCGCGTAGCTATGAAATCAATAAAAGCATCGGGGGCAAAGGCGTCTATCTGGATAAGGTCTATGATTTCCGCCAATTGCTGATTTCGGCGCCGTCCGGTTTCATGATCGAACCGCCGATTATCTCCGAATCGCTCAAAGCCTTATTGATCGAAGGCGATGGACAAAAAGCAGCGGTGGCGGATGCGATCTATAAGATTAATGAAAACGTCAAAATCGTTTCTGCCCCGCGTAACTGGCGGCAATATCTGGAAAGAACATGGGGGCCTGTCGAGGAGCCTCCGGAAATCCTGCGTCCCAAAGATGAAAAAGAACGTGCCGAATGGCGCATCAATGTCAAAGCAGGCTGGTTAGAAGGATTTGAACAGGCAGACGAAGTGTTCGCGCAGGATCTAAACCGTCTGCAATATGAATTCAGCGGCATGGTTCGCTATCGTCAGCTTTTGGCGCAAGGCATGGTGTCTGCACCATTTGCCCAGCAAATTGACCGCGGGGTGACCGGCGAAGCGAGTGCATCGACCATGCGTGTCGGTGATCGTGCCGTGGTGATTACCGGTGTTCCTGAACTCATAACGGAATCGCAAAGATGGCAGCCCGCAAACCGGTAAGTCTTACCAAAGGTGACCAATCTCTGGTGCAGACGTGGCCGGAAGAGCCGCATCGTTTCACCGAGGAACATGTTGACCCCTTCCTGATGTGGTGCGTCCGCAAGGGGACATCCGATATTTCCATTCAAACCGACCGTCCGGTTTATACCGATATTTACGGGACGCTTTATCCGGCGACCTATCGCGCGCTGGACGGTGTGGATATGACCGTATTCTTGCATAAAATTTACGGGCCGGACGCGCTGGCGCGACTGGCATCGGGCAAGGATCTGGACGTTTCGTATGAAATCCGCCCCGACCGTTATTCGCGGTCACGTTTCCGTGTCAATATTACGGCCATTTTATCGCGCGGACGCGATGCGGCGCAGATTACGATGCGGGTCATGCCCGCCGAACCGCCGCGGATGCTGGATATGGGGATTGAACAACAGATCATTGATAATTTTGCGCCGCGTCAGGGGATGATTGTGATTACCGGGCCAACCGGTTCGGGTAAAACAACCCTGCTCGCAGGTGGAATGCGTATGTTGCTGGAACGCCCGCATGGCTGCGGCAAAATGCTGACCTACGAAGCCCCGATTGAATTCACTTACGACTCGATCCACTCGCCGCGCTCACTGGTGGCGCAGACCGAAGTTCACCGGCATTTGCCCGATTTCTCTTCGGGGGTCAGGAACGCGCTGCGCCGGAAACCGAATATCATTCTGGTGGGTGAGGCAAGGGATAAAGAAACCATTTCCGCAGCTATTGAGGCCGCGCAAACCGGTCACGCCGTTTATACCACCACCCATACGACGGGTGTCGCATCGACCATTCGCCGCATGATTTCGGCCTTTGACAAGAATGAACGCTCTGAACGGGCCTATGCCTTGATGGAAACTTTGCGCATGATCGTCACGCAATCGCTGGTTCCTAAAAAGGGCGGCGGGCGTCTGGGTGTGCGTGAATGGATGATTTTCCCCGACGAAGTGCGTGAGAAACTGCTGGATAAGGATTTCGATGACTGGACTAATGAAATCCAGCGTATGATCCCGTTCTACGGGCAAACCATGTCCAAATCGGCTACTTTGGCCTTTGAAAAAGGCCTGATCGAAAAACGCTTCTATCTCTTGCTCACCGGTGGCGGCGGCGCGCATTAGCCGGCTTCCTTATATTAACCTTTTGTCATCACTTTCAGGATAAGCTCATAGAATGGCAGTCAGTCAAATAGCAGATCTCAAGGAACAGGTGAATTGGCATTGGCGAAATACAATGCGCCCCATTCGCTTCTTCAATTTTGACGTAAAGGCGATTATTCCGTTTTTCGTTCTGTTGTTCTATCTGCGCCTGACGACGTTGGTCATCTGTATCTTGTCAACCTTGCTTTTCTGGGGGCTTGAGAAAAAAGGCCTGACGGCGGATGCCGCGATGCGGGCCCTTAGGGTGAATATCATCGGCAATTTCCGTCCGGGGCTTCCCAGATTCCGTTACCGTAAGCTGAAAGACTTCGGACGCTAATTCTTTCACTAAAAAACAAGTTCTGCCTTGAGTTTTTTATGGCTCCATCCTAATGTTGGCTGGATAAAGGGTAAGAAAGCCCTTTCATGAAATTTTCTGGAGCTTGACTATGTTTATGAATCTTTTGCCCAAGGAAACAGCGGGATCAGTTTTCCGTTTTCTATGCCTGATGGTAACCCTGTCCCCATCGGTTGCCCACGCCGGATTCGACTGGACTCCGCCAGCAGCTCCAGCCGTTCAGCAGCAGGCTCCGGTTGTGCATGATGCAACCCCTCCGTCGGCTTCTTTATCCGGCCCGCTGACCCCTGAACCCGATGCATTGCCTGTTCCGGTGGGGAATGTGGAATCGACCCCTATTTCCCGTGCTGAACCGCCGGCTGAGCCGTTGGTCGTTGAAAATAAGAAAGCTGTGGTTGCTCCGGCTGCCGACCCGATCCCTGTCGCAGACAAGATGGAGCCTTTACCACTTCCTGCCCCGACTCCTGTTGCTAGTCCTGCTCCTGCGCCGATTGTCAGGGCGGCTCCTGTTTCCGCTCCTGTTGCGGCGGCCCCTGTTCCTGCCGATAGTGTCGAAGGTTTTGGAAAAGATATTCCGTTGGCAATGGCTCTGCATGATATCGTGCCGGCCCAATATGCCTATGCCTTTGCGCCACGGGATATTGCGGGGACAAAAATTTCATGGCGTGGCGGGAAGCCATGGCAGGCTGTTCTGAAAGATGCGTTGGCTCCTGTGGGGCTGGATATGGCCCTGAATGGAAATGCGCTTACGATTTTCTCGGGACAATCCGCACCGGCTCTGCCACCGGCTAACCCTGTGGCTCCCCCTGTTGTAACATCCGATCTTCCTGTTCCGACTTCCGGCCCAGCTCCTGATTCCACTATGGTTGCAGCCCGCCCTGCGGTTTCTGCGCCGCTGCCGCTGGTGACACCGCAGGATGCGCAGGATCAGGAACGCATTGCTGCTGGAAATACCAGACCGGTTATGACCGCCATGGATTTGAAAGCCACCCGCAAATGGCAGGCCCGTCCGGGTGCGACCTTGCGCCAGACGCTTGAATCATGGGCCAAAGAAGCCAATGTAGAAGTCAGCTGGTCAACACCGTATGATTACCCGATCAATAATGCTTTTTATTTTGACGGGCAATTCAGTCAGGCGGTTGATTCCCTGTTATCCTCTTACGGCGGTGAAAGCCCGAGTCCCAAGGGGCGGCTTTATCCGAATCTTCCCGAAGGCCCTTCAGTCCTGATGGTGAATTAGAAATAGAAAAACCCCCGCCGGATCAGCGGGGGTTTTGACTGTTGTTGCATTCTCTCTAAAACAGAATTTGTGTTCCGATGGTCACCGATGTTCCGTCCACATCACCGCCCAAGGTCGACGGAACATCGACCGACACGCGGGACACGGCCCCACGGAACGACAGGCCGGGGCCATATTCATGTACAAAGCCGCCTGTCAGGCGGTTAGCCTTGATTTTCTCTGTGCTGCTTTCCTCATGCGTGGTGTGTAACCATGAGGCTCCGTATTTGGTCTGGCCGATGGTATAATCCGTTCCGATGGCAAAGGTTTTGCGGTCGTTATCCTCATTGGCCCCGCCATTATCCGCGGTATAAACCGCGCCGATCCCATAGGCGCCGATATCAAAATCCAGCCCGATATTCCATTGCTTGAAGGTATCGATGGTGGAGGCTGCGTTGCGTTGTTCGACAGCCACATTGGTATATCCCGCCCCTGCGCTATAGCTGAAACTGTCCGATATGCTATGTTCGTAACGGAGCCCCGTTTCCCATGCCGAGCCGTATTGATCCAGTTGATGATCGGGATTGTTGCCGTTGATGCCGCGTGATACGGGGGTGAAATTCTGTACATCTGGCGTATAGGAAATGGCTGCCTGAACGCCTGATAAAACAGGAGTCATATAGGTCATTTTATCAATGCCCGCGGTCAGGAAATTGGCGTATCCCAAAGGGGCCGCGGCGACGCTGTTTTCAAAATGTGTTCCTGCCAGTGATGTCGCGGCATAATTGATCGGCGATATAAAAGGTTCCAGTCCGTCGATATTGTCATCCGCGGACGGGGCTGCGACCTGCAACAGGAAGACTGCGCCGTCTTCCATCCCGTAACTGACGCGGCCCCACGCGCCGGATGCAAAAATGAAACTGTCTTCTACGGCGAATCCGTCATCACCGTCCCCATCGGCATTGACCAATGCTCCGACAGTCAGGCCGTTTGATAAAACGGTTTCGCCGGAAAATGTGACATCGGTATCGCGCAGAATATCGACTTTTTTGACATCGCCATCCTGATGGATATAGTTGCCGTACATTTTGATATGACCGCTGATATCAAACTGGATGGGTTTGTCCTCGGCCTGGGCCATGAAAGGGTGAAGGAGGATCAGTAAGGGGGTAAGCAGAAAGGAAGATGATTTTTTATTCATAATGATTTGTCCATGAGTTATATTGTAACACTTTGATTATGACAGAGAATTCTATCCTTGCAAGGGATCATATCATGCCTTGCCTATCTGGCAGCGGGCTTTTTGAAAATATGTTGACACAGTCCCCCCTTTTATCTATAAAACGGGCACCTGTCCAAGACTGTGGGTTTTCCGGTATGTTAAATGCCGGTCAATAATGGGGTTCTGTACGCCCCGCCTTCATAGATAGGCCGATATGTATGCATCATCCTGTAAAGGATGGTTTCGGCTTTTTTATATGTTTTGGGTAGGCGGCTTTTAAAGCCGCTTTTTTATTTTGAATTTAACAATGGGAGATTCTTCATGGATCGCGCACAAAAACAGACACAAATCGAGGAAGTAAAATCTACTTTAGATTCTTCTGAAATCGTTATCGTGTCACATAACAAAGGTATGACTGTTGCTCAGGTCACTGAACTGCGTCGTGCTCTCCGTGCTTCTGGCGCGGCATATAAAGTTAGCAAAAACACATTGGTTAAACGTGCTGCCCAAGGTACACGTTATGAATCAGTGGCTGATTTGCTGGCTGGCCCAACTGCATTGTCCACCACTTCCGGTGAACCATTGGTTGTTGCTAAAACCGTTTACGATTTTGCCAAAAAATTCGACGGTAAACTCGTGATCGTTGGTGGTGCTTTCGGTGATATGAAACTGGATGCGGCTGCTGTTGAAAAACTGGCAAAACTGCCAACTCTCGATCAAATCCGTGGCAAACTGGTTGGCCTTATTCAGGCTCCGGCTGCACAATTGGCGCGCTTGGCTCAAGCCTATGCCGACAAACCACAAGCTTAATATCTATTACTAACGTAGCAAATTTTATATTTTAAAGGAGACTAAATTATGGCTGCAAATCTTGAGAAACTCGTAGAAGACCTGTCCGCATTGACCGTTATCGAAGCGGCTGATCTGGCAAAATTGCTTGAAGAAAAATGGGGCGTATCTGCTGCTGCTCCGGTTGCTGCTGCTGGCGCTGCTGCCGCTGCACCTGCTGAAGAGAAAGACTCATTCGACGTCGTTCTTGAATCCGCTGGCGACAACAAAATCAACGTGATTAAAGCTGTTCGCGAAATCACCGGTCTGGGCCTCAAAGAAGCCAAAGACCTCGTTGAAGGCGCACCAAAACCAGTTAAAGAAGGCGTTGCAAAAGCCGATGCTGAAACAATGAAGAAAAAACTGGAAGAAGCAGGCGCGAAAGTTGCTCTGAAATAATCGTTTTTCGATGGATCGAAAATATTCAAACGGCCTCCTTGCGGGGGCCGTTTTTTATTGACGTAATTATGTTTATTCTATATGGAAGGTTCAATCATAATATATGGCAAAGGGATAGCATAAACATGTTTCAGTTTCTTGAACGGGTGGTAAGGAAGTCACCTGAGGAATTTATAGAGCATATGGTCACTGAACTGACGGTGATGAAAGACCATAAAAGGCAGCGTTTTATAGAAAGAAATCTGCCTGACCTCGAACAGGTGATGACAAACGCGACGTTTGCCTGTTCCCGTTTTTCGGAACTCTCGTTGTCTGAAACACATTCCCTGAATTATCTGGTATTGCATGGCGAAATTCTGGTTGCTCTCGTCGGGGCGAACGACACTGCTTACAACCTGCCAGAGGCGGCCCGCTATTTTATGGCACAAACGCAGGGTTCCTTTTCTCAGGCTTTCGCTGATCTCTTTGCTACCCAGCCGTCATTGGCCCTGCAATCTTTGGCATGTTGCGCGATTTATCAGAAAGACATTCTTGCGAAAATGACAGACCTTTCGACCCGTAATGATCCGGAGTTATATTTGCGTTGCTTTTCCGATCTTGCTACTTTCGACAATCTGTCACAAGACGCGTCGTTTCAAAGCAGCCTCGCAGATCTCACCATTCCGGCAATCGGCAAAATGCTGGATGCAGGGGGAGGACTCGACTTTTTTACGCGTCCCGTCAATTCTCGTATTCCTGCGCAATATCAGGGTGTCATAGGATTTCAAGGCTATTTGCCGGATCAGGGCGCAAGACAGAAATTCGTGCGTGCGAATCTGGAGGCTATCCAGATGGCGTTCCATTCGGTTGCTCCGGTTGCGCATGCGGGTCATTTCAGGGAATTAAACAGCCTGTGTCAGGCTTTCCCCGCGAATGAAGTGCCTGAAGGACTGGCCGATCTTAAAAGATGGATGCTCGCCGAACGGGTCAAAACCTGTTTCCGTTTGGCGGCGGAGGACCCTTACAATTA
>DMIT01000075.1:0-294 GCA_003452275.1 Rhodospirillaceae bacterium
CGCGGGGATCGCAGTCAAGGATGATGGGCTTGTCCATGTCGGGGCGGCGGCGCTGGACGTCAATACTGCCGAAGTTGCGGCACAGGCGGGATTGACCGGAATGGAATTCCTGTGCGGGGTTCCCGGTTCCATCGGTGGGGCGCTGGCCATGAATGCGGGAGCCTATGGTGGCGAGATCAAAGATATTCTGGTCACGGCTCAATTTGTGGATCGTGATGGCAACCTTCATAGTCTGACCCCCGATGATTTGAAAATGGCGTATCGTCATTCCGAAATTCCTGCGGGGTGGATGGC
>DMIT01000075.1:381-2915 GCA_003452275.1 Rhodospirillaceae bacterium
AACCCGAAACCAGCCGAGCTTGCCGCCGCCAATTTGCCCGAGGGTACAAAGTCTTGGCAGGTGGTCGATAAAGTCGGCGGACGCGGGCTGACCATCGGTGGCGCCCAAATGTCCGAGCTTCATGCCAATTTTATGATTAATACAGGGGGGGCAACTGGTGCCGACCTCGAAAACCTCGGTGAAGAAATCCGCCGCCGCGTGATGGATAGTTTCGGGCTGGATCTGCATTGGGAAATCCGTCGCATCGGCCGAAAATAAGATTTTTAAACGCGAAGGCACGAAGAAGCGAAGGTTCTTAATATTCTTCGTGCCTTCGCGTTACACTATTTGGTAAATCTTTACAAAACTTACCCTCGACTTTTGGGGGGCTCTTTACTACATTACCGCTATGACCACAGAAAACATGAATTTTGGCGCGGATGTCTCCCGCCTTTTGGAAATCGTTACCCATGCGCTTTATACCAACCGGGATGTGTTCCTGCGGGAATTGGTGTCGAATGCGGCGGATGCGTGCGACAGATTGCGATACGATTCTATTCAGAATCCATCCTTGACCAAAGGTCATAAAGGATATGAAATCCGCATCGTTCCGGATACCAAGGAACGCGTTCTGGCGATCATGGACTCTGGGATCGGAATGACCCGTGAAGAGCTGATTGAAAACTTAGGTACGATTGCAAAGTCGGGCACTAAGGCTTTGATGGAGCAATTAAAACAATCTTCCGCAACGGGTGGCCCGTCACTCATCGGGCAATTCGGTGTCGGGTTTTATTCCTGTTTTATGGTGGCCCATTCGGTCGATGTCATTTCACGCCGTGCCGGATCGGATGATGTCTGGATATGGTCGTCCACGGGCAATGACGGTTTTGCCATTCGCGAGGCAACCAAAGATGAAGCCGCGCAACTCCTGACCACTTCGGGCACAACCATCCGCTTGAAACTGAAGGATGAAGCGTGCGATTTCTTCCTCGAAGACAAGATTAAGATTGTGGTGACAACCTATTCTAATCACATCAATTTACCCGTTTATGTTGGCAAGGACAGTGCCGAGGCGGTGAATTCGGCCTCTGCCTTGTGGATGAAGCCGAAATCCGAAATCACCGAAGCGGATTACAATGAATTCTTCTCGATTACGTCCAATTCATTGGGGACCGACGTGCCATTGATAACGGCGCATTGGAAAGCCGAGGGTAAAATCGAATATACGGCTTTATTATTCGTGCCCCATTTGCGGCCTTGGGATTTATACGACCCCAGCCGTAAACATTGCGTGCGTCTCTATGTGCGCCGTGTTTTCATATCTGATGATTGCTCGGGGTTGGTTTATCCGTGGCTCCGCTTCTTGCGCGGGGTGATCGACAGCGAAGATTTGCCGCTGAATATCAGCCGCGAAAGTCTTCAGGAAAATGCCATTGTCGGTAAAATCCGCTCTGGTGTCGCGAAGCATATATTGGGTGATCTTGATAAGCTGTCCCGTCATGATGCCATTGCCTTTCAATCTTTCTGGCTCCAGTTCGGGGCCGTGGTGAAAGAAGGGCTATATGACGCGCCGGAACATCGGGATGATATTTTTAAAATCGCCCGATTCCATTCGACCCATTCCCGCGACCTGACCAGTCTGGATGATTATGTCTCCCGCATGAAAGAAGGGCAGGATTCTATCTATTATATATCCGGTGAGAATGCCGATAGTTTACGCAACTCCCCGCAGATCGAAGGGCTTAAAAAGCGTGATCTCGAAGTTCTGATTTTCTCTGATACGATAGATGATTTCTGGCTGCCGATTGTGATGGATTTCAAGGGTAAAAAATTCGTATCGGTGACCAAAGGCGCGATTGATCTGTCGAAATTCCCCGTTGCCGGAAAGCAGGATGGTAGCGAGGCAGTGGAAGTTCAGGCTCGTTCTTCGTTGATATCCTTTCTGAAAATTCATTTAAATGAATGGGTTAGTGATGTTCGTGTATCTGATCGTTTAACTGATTCTCCGGTCTGTCTGGTGGCCTCGGACAAAGATGCGGATTTGAATGTTACGCGCATTCTGAAGGCGAATCAAAATTATGATGCCAAGGCAAAGCCCGTTCTGGAAATCAATGCCGACCATCCGCTGATCGACCAGTTGGACGCGCTGGCCGAGACGTCAACGGAATCTCCGGCACTATGTGACGCCGCGGATCTTCTGCTGGATCAGGCGCGAATCATTCAGGGAGAGCCGGTGAATGATCCCACGGCTTTCGCCCGTCGCATGGCCGATTTTTTGCGTCGTGGTCTTGCGGCGTAAAAGTGGCATAGGATTTAAAAATTTCTCGCTTGTTTTGACAAATGCTCATCATCATTTTGTCATGATGAGGGATAAAAAGCCAAAAAGTAAGAGTTTCTTAATCAAAAACGCCTTATGTTGGTATTTGTGGCATGGCAAAAATTATAAATTCAGCTATACTGCATGGGCCTTCCGTTCGGGGGGATTTTCTGAACGTCATTTATACAACTTATGGAGTTTTTCACATGACACAATCCACAAACCAAGCACGTCGCAC
>DMIT01000062.1 GCA_003452275.1 Rhodospirillaceae bacterium
GCCTGAAATTCATCTTCGAAAATATAAAGTTTTTCAGGGGGCAAAGGATGATAGGCAACCCCTGTCAGGCTGACATCGCTTTGTTGTTTCTTTTGTTTGCGGGCATGAAAGGATTCATCCAGTGTCACCCGCGCATTGTAAAAATCGACCATCTGCGTCAAACGTTCGGCCCGCGCCTGTTCCGCCTGCCCGTCAAACGATATGACAGGGGCCTTGATATATTCGAAAATCGTTGCCATACGCGCATGGAATAACGGCAACCAATGCTCCATCCCTGCGTGGCGGCGTCCTTCGCTGACGGCTTGATATAAAGGGTTGGTGTTGCTCGTAACACCAAAATAATCTCGATATGCGGCGCGAAATCTGGCCACCGATTCTTCGTCCAGAAAGAATTCGGTGACGGGGCGTAATTCAAACCGTTCCAATATTCCTGTGGTTATCTGGGTGCCGGCATCAAATGTGCGGATACTTTCAATCTCGTCACCGAACAGGTCGAGACGCACCGGCATTTCATATCCGGGCGGGAAAATGTCGGCAATATCGCCGCGGATCGCAAATTCTCCTGGCTCACGCACCGTATCCGTCCGCAAATATCCGTTATCGGCCAGAAAGCGTTGCAATATTTCCCGCGACAACGTCCCGCCTTTTTTGGCAACCAGTTGCGCCGCGACCAGAGTTTCAGGCGGCATCACGCGTTGCGCAATCGCATTGACAGTGGTTAAAACGATACGCGGTTTATAAAGCCCGTCCGATTTCCATTCCAGCAAAGTCGAAAGCGCAGCAACCCGTCCCGCCACGACATCGGCATGGGGCGACACGCGGTCATAAGGCAAGCAATCCCACGCTGGAAAAATCACCATCTCGACATCAGGCGCAAAGAAAGAAAGCGATTCAGCCAATGCCGATAAACGCACCTCATCCAGGGCGACATGGATCAGAATTTGCTTCTGCCGCGATGCCTCCAGCGCACGCGCAGCCAGAAATCGCGCATCCTGCCCTTCCGGCAGACCATAGGTGACGGGCAGCGGCTTTTTAACCAAGGGTGATTGTGCAGACTCCATGCCGATTACTTGGCAAATTGATGCCCCAAAAGCAAGTCCAAAACCCGCGATTTCAATTCATCCGGTGCTTTTTGACGCCCCACGATCCAGTCATAGACATCAGGATCATTATTTATCAGGACTTCTTCGAAAATCCGTAAATCATCGGCCTCGAAACTGTTGATATATTTATCGGCGAAGGAACCAATCAGCAAGTCCATCTCACGCGTTCCACGGTGCCACGCCCGAAAAGTCAGGCGTTTACGCCAGTTTTCAATGGTTTCGATTTGTCCTTGGACTTGTTCCCCGGTCTGTTGCATAATATCTCCTCAGTTCCGGAGGATATTATGACAGTTTCAAGTTTCATCAAGGAAAATCGTGTTCTGGTCGCAGGATTGGTATTACCGTTGTTATTAATCGGTATTCTGGCGGTTGCTAAAGGCATCCCTGCCTCCCGCATTCCCCTCCCTGTGCATAAAGTCATGTATTATTCGGCAGGGTGGAGCAGCAAGGGCGAGATTGTCGCCAGAGTGAACAGTGACGGAAAACTGACCGCCGTTTTTAACGCGGCCCCCCATTATACCCCTGCCGCGAATGATCGTAACCCGACCACGATTATTTTCCTCTATGATCCACAAACCAATAGCGTCGATGACACCACCGTCACTCTGGATGAAAAAGGCAATGTCACGGCATTGGAAAAATTCAAGGACTTGCAACTTTCGGATCAATCGACTGCACCGGATGGATATATATTCGAACCTTACCGTTATCGCGGATATTCACTGATAACCGATATGTTCAGTTATCGTTCCTATCAATCCGGCCCCACCCTGACCTATAATGGCCGCATCATTACTCTGCCTCAACCGCCCATGCCTTACGGTACTCTTAAATTCATAGGATGGGAGAAATAAGCATGAGCACACGTCACGACGCCCTGATCCAGATTCAGTCATTAATCAAAACCCATCATTTTTCGCAAGCCGATATATCGGCGTTGTTTGAGGCATCAGCGCCAGATGAACAGCGCGGAGGCAACCTTTTGCAACGCGTTATGATCTACAGCGGCGCAGCATTCATCTTTATGGGGCTTTGTGTTTATATCGGCATGAGCTGGGATAAATTCGATGCCTTGTCCCGCGTCATTATCTCGCTGGGAAGCGGCTTTGTTGCTTTTATCCTCGGCTTATTTTGCCTAGGAGATCAGCGGTTTACAAAAGCCGCCACGCCGCTTTTCCTGATTGCCGCCGCATTGCAACCCGTCGGGTTATTTGTCTTTATGGATGAATATTTGCCGCATACGGGGAATATTGCCAAGGCGGCCTGTGTCGTCTTCGGCTTCATGACCATCCAGCAGGCCGTAGCTTTTATCGCCACCAACCGGACATCCCTGCTATTTTTTACTTTGTTTTTCTTTTACGCTTTCCTCAGCGTTCTTTTGAACTGGCTGGAAATCGACGCTCCCGATGGGCCGATGGTCATCGGCCTGACCGCGCTGATGGTCTCATGGGGAATATCCAGAACCGAACATAAATTGATTGCGCCATTTTATTATTTCTGTGCCTCTGCCCTTACCGCCGCGGCGTCTTTTGACTTTTTGAAAGAGACTCCGTTTGACGTTTTATTGATCGGTATTTCGGTAGGCCTGATTTATCTGGCAACCATAGCCGCCAGCCGTTCCGTCCTGACCGTCGGAGTGATTTCCCTGATGGCATTTTTGGGATATTTCACCGATGAATATTTCAAAAATATCGTCGATTGGCCAATTGCCTTGATTATCCTTGGTTTCATAATGATCGGAATTAGCGTTTTTGCCGTGAAATTAAGCAAAAAAATTGCTAAACAGGCTGTATGAGCCAGCGCCCTTTCGTTCTTGATCCTTTGTTTCGTTCCGTGGGGACACTGAACGGCGTGGGGCCGCGTACGCTTAAGCTCTACGAAAAACTGACCGGTGGTACCAAAATCCTCGATGTCGTCTTTCATAAACCTGTCGGTATCATCGAACGCAAATTTGTACCCGATATCATGTCCGCCAAAATCGGCGAAACGGTTTGTGTCAGGGTCATCATTGACAGCCATACACCGAACGAACGGAAATCCCAGCCCTATCGCATTCGCGCGCGCGACCATTCGGGGTTCGTTGAACTAGTTTTTTTCCATGCCCATGAAGACTGGATTTCAAAAATTTATCCGCTGGGCAAAGAGGTCATGATTTCAGGCCAGATGGATGATTATAAAGGGGGACGCCAGATCACCCACCCTGATATTCTGGATCTGGAAGCCCCTGAAAGAACCGAGATAGTCTACCCGCTTACCGCGGGGTTGAGCAATAAAATGCTGCGGAAAACCACGCTTGCTTGCCTTGACCAGACGCCTGAATTGCACGAATGGATTGATAAAACCCATTTATCGCGTATGGGGTGGCCGGACTGGAAGACATCTATTCTGTCACTTCACAATCCGACATCAGAGGCAGATTTAGAACCTTCGAATCCTGCCCCAACCCGCTTGGCGTATGATGAATTTCTGGCCAATCAGTTGACGCTTGCCATTCTGCGCCTCAAGCAACGTAAACTGAAGGGACGCAGCTTTACCACCCATGGCCCGCAACGCCAAAAATTGCTGTCCAGCCTGCCATGGCCTTTAACCTCTTTTCAAACGGAGGCCTTGTCCGAAATCGATGCCAACATGGCCGCGCCGCACCGCATGTTACGCCTCCTCCAAGGTGATGTCGGATCAGGCAAAACCATTGTCGCTGCACTCGCCATGATGAATGTGGTTGATAGCGGCGCACAAGCTGCTCTGATGGCACCCACTGAAATTCTGGCGCGCCAGCATATCGAAACATTAAAACCTTATCTGGATGCCGCCGGCATCCCCTTCGCCATTCTGACGGGCCGCGATAAAGGTAAAGCCCGTGAGGCGATTGTCGAAGATATCCGGACAGGCACCGCGAAAATCATTATCGGCACCCATGCCCTGTTTCAGGAAGATATTGCCTTCGCGGATTTAGGGCTGGCTGTGATAGACGAGCAGCACCGTTTCGGCGTTCACCAGCGGTTACAGCTTTCCAACAAAGGCATGGGAACGGATGTATTGGTGATGACCGCCACCCCTATCCCGCGCACCCTGACTCTCACCGCCTATGGCGATATGGAAGTTTCGCGCATCGTCGGCAAACCCGCGGGTCGTAAGGCCATTGACACGCGCCTGATCCCACAGGATACACTCGACGACATGATCTCACGCTTAGGCGAACAAATCAAAAAAGGCGTCCAGATTTATTGGGTCTGCCCGTTGGTCGAAGAATCCGAAATTCTCGACCTTGCCGCTGCCGAAGAACGCTATCTCGTGCTTCAACAATTCTATGGCGACAAAGTCGGCCTCATCCACGGCCGCATGAAACCAAAAGACAAAGACGCCGTCATGGAAAAATTCGCGGTAGGGGAATTATCGATTCTGGTGGCCACAACTGTTATTGAGGTTGGGGTCAACGTCCCCAATGCCACCATCATGGTCATCGAACATGCCGAACGTTTCGGCCTTGCCCAATTGCATCAGCTCCGCGGACGTGTCGGACGCGGCGACCAACAATCTTATTGCTTCCTCGTCTACGCCAACAACCTGACCCAAACCGCGCGTGAACGCCTTAAGATCCTGCGCGAAACCGAAGACGGCTTTCTCATTGCCGAAAAAGATTTGGAATTACGCGGCAGCGGCGAAGTATTAGGCACCAAGCAAAGCGGTCTGATCGAATTCCGTCTGGCCAATTTGACAGCCCACGCCGACCTCTTAATCTCCGCCCGCCACGATTCAGCCCTGATTCTCGAGAAAGACCCCGACCTTAAAACCCCCCGCGGCCAAGCCCTCCGCACTCTTCTCTACCTCTTCGAACGCGATCAGGCGATCAGCTATCTGCGGTCGGGGTAATTGCATGGTAATTGCAATGTAATTCAAATTGCAATTACTATGCCTTGCTCCCTTCCCGCCCCTTCATGAGAACATAAAAAAAACCACTCCCTTTTGAAGAGTGGTTTTGGAGTCTTATTGCAACCGACACACCTTTGCCAGACATAATTCTGAAAGGTGTGAAGCTTATAAAACGGGTTACTTCTTGTGTGGTGGGAGTTTTTTCTCTTCAAAGAGAACATGACAGCCCGGCTTGCCTGTTTCAGCATTGATCGCACGGGGGTCATATTTGCGGAAAGACATTTTTTCCGTAATGTTTTTTGGATTTTTCTTAACATAGTAAGTGAATCCGGTTGGGTTGCCTTTGGCGTTCTTACCAGAAGAAACCAGACGAACCTTAACAACTGCGCCTTTTTTAGCCATTTTTAGTACCTTTTAAATATGAAATTCAGGCGTCACCTTAAGCATTTTAGAGGCCTTGTCAAGAAAAATGACTCTTCTTTTTTTAATTATTACGGATTTTTGCATTATCCTCACTTCTATATAGGGCCGTTAATAAATAGTTTTAACCTGAAAAAACCTATGTCATAAAGACTTCATGAAAATCTTTTGCCGCATCTTCCTATTTTTATTCTCGATTGGCTGGATTTCCGCGATTGCGGGGCTGATTCTCTTTGCGGGGATCATCTATAAATTCGGGCAATCTCTCCCCGATTTCAAAAATCTTGAAAATTACCAGCCGGCCGTGGTCACCCGCGTCCATGCGGGAGACGGACGTTTTCTTGCCGAATTTGCGCAAGAACGCAGAATTTTCGTTCCCATCACAGAGATTCCAGAAACGGTGATCCAGGCCTTTACCTCTGCTGAAGATAAAAATTTTTACAAACATAAGGGGGTCGATGTCATCGCCGTGAGCCGCGCTGTCGTCACCAATCTTAAAAATCACGGCAAAGACCGCCGCCCTGTCGGGGCATCGACCATTACCCAGCAGGTCGCCAAAAACTTCCTGCTGACCAATGAAGTCTCTTACGAACGCAAAATTCGTGAAGCTATCCTTGCTTATAAACTGGAAGAGACATTTTCTAAGAATCGTATTTTAGAACTCTATCTGAACCAGATTTTTCTGGGCCAACG
>DMIT01000146.1 GCA_003452275.1 Rhodospirillaceae bacterium
TACCGGATTCAAAGCCCTATATCTACCCTGTTGTCTGTCCGGCCTGTGGTTCTCATGCGGTGCGGGAAGAGGGCGAAGTCGTCCGCCGTTGCACCGGCGGGTTGATTTGCCCCGCGCAGGCGGTTGAACGTCTGAAGCATTTTGTCAGCCGCAATGCATTCGATATCGAAGGATTGGGAACAAAAATTATCGAAGAATTTTGTGCCGATGGTTTTATCAAAACACCCACCGATATTTTCACGATAGAATCCCGCGATAAAGGGAGTCTAACGCCATTGCGTGTACGTGAGGGATGGGGGGATGTGTCGGTTAAAAACCTGTTCGCCTCCATCGAAAAGCGCCGTACCATTTCACTCGAACGATTTATCTATGCCTTAGGCATTCGCCAGATCGGAGAGTCGACAGCCAAGCGTTTGGCAAAAACATATGAAAGTATTTCCAGATTTATCGAGGAAATGTCGGCTGCACAGGACAAAATGTCCGAACATTATGCTGCGATATTAAATATCGAAGATATCGGCGAAAATGTGGCCACTGACTTACTGGATTTCTTTGCCGAGCCCCATAACCAGAAAGTTATTGCTGATTTGTTAGAGCAAATAACTGTCACCGATTATAAACCTGTTCAAGCCGGAAACAGTCCTGTGTCTGGTAAGACTGTCGTTTTTACAGGAACTCTTGTCAAAATGACCCGCGCCGAAGCCAAGGCCAAAGCTGAAAGCCTGGGGGCAAAAGTAGCCGGCAGCGTATCCGTCAAAACCAGCTATGTGATTGCCGGCGAAGATGCCGGTTCAAAACTGGCCAAAGCGCGCGAGTTAAATGTTGTTGTGCTAACCGAAGAGGAGTGGCTTGATTTGATCGCGTAGGGGATTAATGTTTTTTCAGTGCGCGAGCTTCGTCCAGCAGGGCTTCGACTTCTTTCGGGAAATCACGGCGTTCTACAAATTCACCACCACCGGAATTGCGGGTCATTGCAAGCTCCAGCACATTGACGAGCGCGGTTGCAACTTGTCCGTCTTTTTGCTCGACGGCTAATTTCAGAGCATAAAAGACACGATCACTCAATCGGAACTTGTTCAGGTTTGTCTCGTCCATTTGCATCTCCAGAGCGTATACCATGTTATCTAATCACATTATTGAATGTAGGTTTTCCCTTTATTAGACCCATTTAGAACATTCTCCTCTATAAAAGTAAAGAAACGTTCAATAAATGGCCCCCGAAATTTATCGGATTCCATGAAAATTTCATGCTGGGCATCCGGTATTTCCATTAATTCTCCGCGTTTCAAGCGTTTCATATTTCTGATAATGGCGGCATTATCCACCAAACGGTCTGATCCTGCCAGTCCTGTAAGGATAGGAATATCTATTTTTTCCAGATAATCTTTGCGTTCTAGGATTTGGCAGGACTCATAAGCATCAAGAAGCCATTTGTTCGTGGGACTGCCGGTTGCCAGAAATTGATGGTCGGGATCCGTGAAATAAGCGCGTTGGATGGCATATCGTTCAGGGTCGCTGGAAAATATTCCCTGAAATCCTGTGCGTTCCCGATATCCATCATACCACGGGCTCCCGCCTGGCACAAAAGCGGTCAGGCGCAGGGATAAAAGTTTTAAAAGTGTGTGACGCAATAAGGGCTTAAACCGATTGACGGCTTGAATACCCAACATAGGTGCCGAAAGAATGGCGGCTGTAAAAATATATTGTCCGCGCGATGATGTGTTATATTCGGCGAGGTAACGCAACGAGATATGCCCTCCCATCGAATGGGCCACCAGAAAGCAGGGAAGGCGTTTGTGATTGTCCATCGCATCAATGGCAGATGATAAAACGATTTCATCTATGACGGTGTGAAGCTGTGAGAGAATAAGGTCAAAGCCCTGAGAGTGGCGCTTCATTGGCTGATCGGGGATATAACGACTTGACCCGCCTTGTCCCGGCAAGTCAATCACAATCGCTTTGATATTCTTATCTTCTAATTGATTGACGAGTTCATAATATTGTTCGCCAAAATCACCCAGCCCGCCAATGATGACAGCAACCGCGTCATATGTCTTACGGGAGCGCGCTTGTCCGTAACGGATTTTCATGGTGGCATCAAAAGTACGATAGCTCCAATCCCAATCTGCGGGAGGACGAAATCTTCTTTGCAACAAGAGTGTTGCTAAATCAATTTTCATTTTTTGCCAATGTAAGCGACCACGTAATCTGGCCTTCGCTTTGCTCTTTTAATGCGATGCTATAGCCGTAGGTGCGTGCGGATTGACCAAGAATATAAGGATGGACAAGGCGCGGATCGACCGCGGAGATTTCAAGTGTGCCTGCCAAAGCATTTTCCACATTCTCGCGCACCGTGGCACCTGTGCCTTCAACCTTAATCAAGGTTTCCGCTCCGTTTCCAGCATCCACAAAAACCATCCCGCCCTTTGGCAAACAATCGCTCGCCATCATCAGGCAGCCCATCAGTATCTTGCAAAATGCGCGGGATGTCGCAGGAATGCCCAAAGGCCCGAACGGGTCCCAGCTCTGGCGGACTTTTCCGTCTGCGCGGATCAGCGTTCCGAATGCTTTTTGAATATCTTCCGGTTTGATATTTCCATCCACCGCACCTGAACCATAGGCCAAGCGGAAAGCCATCAATCGCGCGCCAGCAGACGTTGCGCTATGCGCAATCAGATTGGTCGCTTCTTTGCGGCCCTCTGGATCATCGGCCATGTCTTCCATAAATTCGAGGCCGTTATTAATCGCGCCGACAGGGGAGACGAGGTCATGGCATATCCGCGAGGATAGCAGTTCCATCAGGGAGGTAATTTCTTCGTTTTTTAATGACATAATGGGGAAAACTCCAGATTCGCTTTGTAAAAGTCAAACTGGCAGATTTTAACCATTTTGCCAAGGCCCGGAACCGCTAGCATCCTTATAAATCGCCAATGCCATCTGTGGAAAACTCGGAATTCTTACATTTTTTGATTGGATAGATTATACAAAATGATTATGGTCAGTCTATGGAAGACAATTCGGGTAAGAAGTTTAGTTTACAGGACTGGGTCATGAAGCGTGCGGCCAACCAGTCTGGTGGTGCCATGCCGTCTCACACCGCAAGACAATTCCTGTCTGAACATGCGGCAGAGGAGGATGTTCCCCAAACGCAAATCCAGCAGCCCGAGATTTCTCTGGACGTCGAGATGAAAGCCGTTTCAAACGGATCGACTATTTCTTCTCCGGCCCCATCCATATCCTCGCAGGAAGAAATAAAAGCGGCGGAGTCTCAGCCATCTAAAAAAGAAGATTATACCAAGGACAGTGCGTTGTCGTCATTGAATGGTGCCAATAATCCGCTTCAACAGTTGCAAATCGTCAGATTGCTGACGGATTTGGGCGACCGTCTGCGCCAAAGCGAGAAAGAGCGCGAGATCCTGTGGAAAGAAGTCGAGATTTGCAGAAAACAAATTTCCGATATGAACGGTCAGGCCGGGAAAAGCGAGAAGTCATTTTCATCCCTTGAATCTCAAATGAACCAACGCGAAGTATTCGTAAAAGAGTTGGTTGAAAAACAAATCGGGCTGGAACAAAAATTAAAAGACCAGACGTTGGCGTTTGATGCTGCGAAAGAAGAACAGTCAAAATTACAAGAAGAACAAACGAAGTTACAAGATAAGCTGCAAGAGAAATTAAATTATGTCGAAACCGCAGCCGGCAGTGCCATTGTTCGTGTTGAAGACGTCATGGCCGAAAATTCGAAACTGGCTAAAAAAGTTGAACAATTGGGGCAGGATAAAGCGCGTCTTGTTCGTAAGCTGGAAATTGTCGAAGAAACCTTGACGCAAACTCAAGATATTCTAAAAGCAAAAGCCTTGGTGCTGTTGACCGATCAATCCGTCGCCGCGCGCACCAATTTGCCGCAAGAACCGGCATGGACGGGTGATGATACGCTGAAAGTTTCGCAAGCCGTTCATGCACCGAAATCAGAAGTCGCGGCGAACAGTCCGGTGTCAAATATTACGGCGTCTTTGAAACCATCGGCGACAAAATTGCCAAGTATGTTCATGATTACGATTGTGACTGCCATTATCGCTGGATTAGCAGCTTTTGGGGCCATCTGGATCATCAAGCATGTGGTCACTGATGATAAAGTTGCGGCAGGACATGTTGAATCCAATAACGCCAATATGGATGCGTTAATCGAAAAAGCGTCACAGCTGCAACCGGAGCAAAATCAAGATCAATTTATGGCACAGGCTGCCAAAATGGCAAGCCAGATCGAACCGGGCGGATTAGATGCTCTGGATGGAGAGGGTTTACAAAGCAGCGATGATAAATCAGGTGTTGCAAATAGTGACGGGCCAATTTTCGATGCGGCACAAGTTGCGCAGCACAAAGCAATTGAAGATTTCAAAGCGGCGGCCCCGACCGCTCCTTTATCTTCCCGTATGAAGTCGGACAAATCTTTACCGAAATCAGTTGCCGTGATCGAAGCTCAGGCTTTCACGGGAGATGCATTTGCCCAACATGATCTGGCGGCCATTTACACTGCGGGGCATGGCGGCATCAAGATTGATTACGCCAAAGCTGCCAAATGGTTCGAAGAGGCGGCGCATAACGGGTCATCCAATGCGCAATATAATCTGGGCGTTCTCTATCATCAGGGTTTGGGCGTGCAGAAAAATACGGCAAAAGCGATTGAGCTTTACCGCGTGGCGGCGTCCAACAATCATCCCGAAGCATTGTATAATCTGGCGATTGCCTATGTCGAAGGGGTTGGCGTTGAATATAACCCGCAAATTGCGGCTTCTTATTTTGAACGCTCAGCCGATGGGGGCGTTGTTGAAGCGGCGTATAATTTAGGTTTGTTGCATGAAAACGGCTTGCTGGGGGAATCCCAACCTGACGAAGCCGTGTTCTGGTATAAAATTGCTGCCGATAAAGGCAATAAAGAAGCGGTACAATCTTTGGCCGAACTCAAAAAGAAATTGAGTATGACCGATGAAGATGTCAACCGTTTGACCCAGAAAATTGCAGCAACGAAACCGGCTTATTTAAATGACGAAGGTCAGGCCAGCTTGCCACAACAGGTCAAGCCTGATGCCGAGAAGGCCGCCGAGAGTGCCAAATCAGTTAAGCCAAAAGCGGCTGCTGCGCAAGGGCCAGCGACGGGAGCTGATCCGGTGGTTATTTCCCAAATTCAGGAACAGTTGATGCGTTTGGGATTATATAAAGGCATCCCCAACGGAGCAATGTCTGCGCCATTGGTGCAGGCTATTAAAACTTACCAGACAAAAAACGGTTTGAAAGCAGACGGACAAGCCACGGATGATTTGTTGGTTCAAATGCTGGCATCCGGCAGCGAAGCAAAGGCTGCGGCAACTGCTATCAATCAATAACGGATCTAATGAATAGATATGGTCTTCACCCACCAGTCGGGGTGATTTGTTTGCATTTTGAGGGAACTTTCCTGCGCATCCTCTGCCGTTGAGAAAATCGCGAAGCAGGTTGCGCCGCTTCCAGATAGGCGCGACAATAGAACATGCGGTAATTTTTCCATCTCATCCAGAACGGATTTGATAGGTGGGGCGACCTTAATCGCGGAGGCTGTCAGATCATTATGCGTATGCTGGTTTAAAAAGTCACACAGGCTTGCAGCGGATGCAAAATGGGGCGGAAACAGAATATTTTCAGAGAATGCTGCTTTGCTGTTGGCATACGCTTTATAAACATCCGGTGTGGGGCAGGGAACGTTGGGGTTGATGAGAAGCCCTGATAAAGGCGGAAGCTGAGGGGCCGGTAATATCATATTTCCTGTTTCGCGCATGATGACGGGTTTGTTGTGGAGACAGGCGACAATGTCACTGCCCAGCAAAGCAGCAACATTTTCGACGATATCATGGTTCGGGATATGCCAGAGTTCTTTCAGCAATAACAACGTAGCTGCCGCATCGGCAGACCCTCCGCCAAGGCCGCCTGCAAGCGGGATGTTTTTCGTCAGTTCGATATGGACATTGGGGGCAATGCCAAGATGTTGGGCCAGTAGATGGGCGGCACGATAAATGAGATTATCCTGTTCATCACAATTGGCAGAAAGATCATCATTGCCGGTAATATTTAAGTGAAATTTGTCAGACGAATTAATCTGAATTCCATCATAAAGAGACGTGAATACCACCAAAGAATCGAGATAATGATATCCATTTTCCGCACGTCCGGTCATGTGCAGATAAAGATTTATTTTTGCCAAAGCTAAAGAGTGCGCCGGCATAGATGTTATTTATTCTCGACGATTTTTTCAGTTTTTGGCGTTTGGGTCGGTACGTTCGGTAGCCCGTTATCCACCTTGTCCTGAATTTTTGCGATCATGTCGGCATCGGTTGCAAAACTTGCGGCGCGTTTCCATTGGAATTGTGCTTCGCTTTTGCGTCCGACATTCCAATAGGCATCCCCTAAATGGTCGTTTAATTCTGGTTCGGTCGGTGCAAGCTGGATGGCTTTTTCCAAGGTGGCGACCGCCTTATCATATTGCCCGAGGCGGAAATAAATCCATCCGAGAGAGTCGACGATGGCCCCGTCATCCGGTTTCAAACGAACGGCTTTTTCAATCATTTCCGCGGCTTTATCAAGGTTGACACCCTGATCGGCCCAGCTATAGCCAAGGTAATTCAACACATAAGGTTGGTCAGGTTCGAATAACAAGGCTGTTTGTAAATCCTTTTCGGCCTGCGCCCAGTTTTTGAGCCGTTCATTGGTCATTCCGCGCGCAAAACTTAAATCCCAATATTTCGCCGTGATCGTTCCGCCCAGTAGGTCATAGGCGGTGTTGTAAGCTTTGAGCGCGTTTTTGAAATCATCCTGACTGCGATAAATATCGCCGATCTGAATCTGTGCATCTATGTTTTTCTGGTTTTTGACCAGTTCGCCTAAAATACGAATGGCTTCTTCCGGATGCCCTGCCAGAACTTGCAACTGGGCTATCTGGCGCGCAGTCTGGTTATTTTGTTCGGAATTGCCGGTGGTATCAATGCGCGATAGATAGGCCGTTGCTTCGGAATATAATTTATTGTCTGATGCAATTTGGGCCAGCAATTCATAAGAGGCCACATTATCCGGATTCAAATAAAGAGACATATGCGCGAATAAACGGGAACTGTCCTGATAGCCGTGAGAGAGGATTTGTGCCATATCAAAAATAGCTTCGCTGAGGCCCACTTGCGGGCTGCTTAATTGCTTGGGCAATGGCGGCAAGCTGTTGCTGTCGATCGCTTTGATTTGATCGTCATAGAATATCGCGCGGTCAGGAACGCCGGATTTCAGGGCGGTATAGATGCTTTTGGCTTCTTCGGTTTCACCGTAATGCGCAAAAATCAGTGCGATGTCTTCTAGCCGTGTAACCGGAGTCGGTGTTTTGGTGAAATCATATGATTTGGCGAGCTGTGCTAGTGCTTCTTTATTCTGTGTAAAAGCCGATACCAGAACGGCCTGATAGATAAGCGACGGAGAATCTTTTAATTGGGCAATATCTGTTGTGCCTTGTCCGGCCTCGGCCCATGTTTTGATGAGCGGAAGAATGGCAATGCCCAGCGCATCGGTCTGATAGTTGCCGACGAGTTGCAGGGCTTCATTAAATTTGCCGGCCTTAAAAGTGGAAAGGGCGATCAGTAAGTTTGCAAGAGTTTTATCTTTGCTATCACTTTTGGAAATTTTCTCGGCCATGGCGATGGCTTGATCGTAGTGGCCTGACCCCATTTGTAATGCCATCAGACGACGTTGAATGTCATGGTCTGCGGGGGCTGAATCTAAAATCTTTGCAAAATAATTGGATGCGCTTTCCCAGTCGGAACGGTTTTGCGCAAATTGGCCCGATAGAAAACTTCCGGACAAGGTTGGCGGTGGTGTTTCGATTTTGGAGGGGCTGTAAGAACTGATGATGTCATCGGAACTGCCATCCGATTTTACGTCTGTATTTTGATCGCAACCCGTCAATAACAGCAGAGATGTCGTCAAAAACAACGAGGCAAGAAACGAAGGGCGGAATGGCAGTTTTTTCATGAGGTGACCAATGGCAAGAAGTTGTGTTTCTAATATAGAGTGAAAGGCAAGAATAATCACCCGTTTTTTCACTTATTTACATTCCGGTGTAATGCGGGCCGCCGCCACCTTGCGGGGGCGTCCAGTCAATATTCTGCGAGGGGTCTTTAATATCGCAGGTTTTACAATGGACACAGTTTTGCGCATTGATGCGGAATGTCTTTTGATTGTTTTCCTCAACGATTTCGTAAACTCCTGCCGGGCAGTATCTTTGCGCAGGCTCTGCCCATTTCGGTAAATTGATCGCCAGCGGGATCGAGGCATCTTTCAGCTTCAAATGACTGGGTTGATCTTCTTCATGGTTGGTATTGGATAAGAAGACGGATGACAGGCGGTCAAAGGTCAGTATTCCATCCGGTTTCACATAGTCTGGCGGTGTGGACTGGGAAGCCAGTGCCAGTGTGCTATAATCCGCATGGTGTTTCAGGGTGTAGGGTAGCATCCACCCCCCCAGAGTTTGAAAGGCTGCGTGGAGAAGTCCGATATAACGCCCCCAGCGAAAGCCCTGCCTGATATTGCGGACTTTATAAAGCTCGTCATAAAGCCAGCTTTCTTTGAATTTATCCGTATAAGATGTGCATTCGGCTTCTTCCAATTGCGCGCAAATGGCTTCGGCTGCCAACATACCGGATTTAAGGGCAGCATGGTTGCCTTTGATTTTGGCGACATTCAGAAAGCCCGCGCTGTCCCCCGTTAACAGTCCTCCGGCAAAGGTCAGTTTCGGAAGGCCGGCCAAGCCGCCTTCTACCAAGGCCCGCGCCCCGTAAGAAATACGTTTTCCGCCCTCCAATAATTGGGCAATAGCCGGATGCAGCTTATGGCGCTGCATTTCTTCAAACGGAGAAAGATAGGGGTTTTGATAGTCCAGCCCCACGACATAGCCGATAGAAACAAGATGATCTTCCATATGATAAAGCCATGATCCGCCATAGGTCATGCTGTCCAGTGGCCAGCCCATAGTATGGATCACACGGCCCTGATGATGGTTTTCAGGTTTGATTTCCCAGATTTCCTTAATGCCCAGGCCATAGGTTTGGTGCCCCTGTGGACGCAGGTTGAATGTCTGGATGATCTCTTTGGTCAATGACCCGTGGCATCCTTCGGCGAAGACGGTATGTTTTGCATGTAACTCTAATCCTGCCTGATAAGCGGCTGTTTTTTCCCCATCTTTTCCAATCCCCATATCGCCGGTCGCGACTCCTTTGACGCGGCCATCGTCATGGTACAAAACTTCCGCAGCGGGAAAACCTGCGTATATTTCAACGCCCAGTGCCTCGGCTTGCCCCGCCAGCCATTTGCCCAGCGCCCCCAACGAAATAATATAATTGCCATGATTATCCATTTGCGGCGGGGTGGGGAGGCGGATAGCGGAGGTTCGGGTCAGGAATAAAAACTGGTCTTCGCTGGCTTTGCATGTCAGCGGGGCGCCTTTTTCCTGCCAGTCAGGGATTAATTCATCAAGGGCGCGCGGTTCAAAAACGGCCCCCGACATCAGATGTGAACCGATTTCCGCGCCTTTTTCCAATAAACACACGCCCAGCGCAGGATTGATTTGTTTCAAGCGAATGGCGCAGGCCAGTCCGGCAGGGCCGCCCCCTACGATCACGACATCATAAGCCATGTTATCGCGGTCAGTCCTGACATTGCCGGTTTCTATGGTCTCTGTACTCATTTTAAATGTCTTCTTTTCTTGGGTAT
>DMIT01000115.1 GCA_003452275.1 Rhodospirillaceae bacterium
TTATGCCACTTATACTTCGGGCACAGGAACCAATGCGTTGGTCTTCACCCTCTCCCCGACCATTGGCGATGTCGATCTGGATGGCGTTACCGTTTCATCCCCGATTGATCTCAATGGCGGAACCATCAAGGACACATCGGGCAATGACGCCACACTCACTTTTACCCCGCCCAATACGTCAGGCATTAAAGTTAACTACCCGTCATTAGGCATGGATTTTACCAACGGAACAGCAGGAAGATATACCCTCAATGGCACCGTCTATAACGACATCTCTTCTTTCCTCACGGCATCAGGCGGAAGTTTTACACGGTCAAGCATTGGAACCTATTTTGATTCAACGGGCATTCTGCAAACCGCCCCCATCAACACCCCGCGTTTTGATTATGATCCTGTGACTCATCAGCCAAAAGGCATTCTGATTGAGGAGAGCCGAACAAATTTATTGAAAAGCTCAGACAATCTACTATCCTATTGGTCGCCTAATCTGTCTGCGACAGTAACCTATGACGATGTTATTGCCCCTGATGGAACCATGACAGCAGACACGATAAGTGCAACAGCCTCAGGGGCTGGAAAATATCAGTCAATCCCAATTACATCAGGAACAACATACACAAATAGTTTATTTTTGAAATTCGTCAGTGGAAGCTCTAGCTCTATTCGATTTGGAAGTGATTCGAATGCAACAACCATAAAAATAAACCCTCAAACAATGAATATTATTTCAAATAGCGCAAACGTAATCACGTCCAATATAAATTCCGTTGGTGGAGGGTGGTATAGACTTGCATGGTCATGGAGCACACCAAATACAGTGACTTCTTTTATTCTATATAACGATACGGCATCCCCCATAGCATTTGCTGTATGGGGGATGCAAACGGAGCAAGGCTCTTTTCCAACTTCCTACATCCCGACCACAACAACAGCAATAACGCGGGCGGCGGATACGCTGACGATACCAACTGCTTCATGGATAACACAAGGAAGAGGCGTTCTGTTTTCACGAGCCATTTCCCCTCCTTTAAGCAGCTCCAAATTTCCGGGGGCAGTGGCTATCGATGATGGAACGATCAACAATGCCCTTCAACATTTCATATGGGACGGTCAAGATGACAAAACAGGAAATGTCATCTTTCTAAGTGGAAATACCATTTACGATCAAAGAGGGGCAACGATGCTCAGCGGAGGCATTTTTACGCAAGCAACGGCTTATGCTCCTCACAATGCTCCAGATAATATGAATGCTTCCGTGAATGGCACCCTTCTTGTGCCCAACATGACAACGACCGTACCTACATTTAACACCATGAGGGTGGGCGCACGACGAGGAGGTGGGGACCCTTTAAATGCCTGTATTCAACAAATTAGGTATTACCCTCTTCGGATATCCGATGCTCAACTACAAATTTTGACACAGTAAGGGAGGAAGATTTTCTTGTTGTGGGGGGCCAGTCATAGTCTGAGGATTATTTCACCCCATTTTAATTGTCGTAATATATTAAATTTTTGTTCTGCGCTCGGAATGACAGCCCTTAAATTCCTTAATCTACCCACTGGTTTCCGACGGAATGATGATGAAGGGGCGCGTTGGCGGCAAATCTTGTCAGGAACGGCGAAAACTGCTAGTCGCCGAGAAACTTAAAAAATAGTAAAAGAAAAAATTGAAAAATCTGAAAAATCTGCTATATTACTATCCATGCTTATACAATAGCGGACGCAATAAAGGCCTTTTATTCCTTTAAACTGTCTCAGATAGCTCGTCAACAGTGATTTATGCGTGAAAACGTCTATTCATTGACGTGTGTCTCTTTTGTATCAGGTAAAGAAGTTAAACCACACAAAAAGAAAAAAGGTCTAACAGTATGAAAACAAAAACAAAAAAGATCGTTGCAACCAAAACTAAAGCTCCTGTTAAAAAATCTGCCGTAAAGACTACGAAGACTGTGGTTAAGACTCCCGCGAAAAAAGTTGCTGCAAAACCGGTCGCCAAAAAAGTGGCTCCGAAAGCTTTGCCTAAAGCTTCGGCGACTGCCAAAGCAAAAACAGCGGTCAAAGCACCGGTAAAAAAAGCGGTTAAAACCGTAAAACCAGCCGCTAAAGCCGTGAAAACTCCGGCAAAACCAGTCAAAACTGTCAAAGCGCCTGTAAAATCCGCAAAAATCACCCCAAAAGTAACAAAATCTGCGGCAAAATCCGCACCTGTTGCCAAAAAAACAGTCTCAACCACCATAAAAGCAGCCCCGAAGGCAGCTCCTAAGGCTGAAAAGACCGCTATTATCGTTAAAATGCCGGAAAACCAGAATACGAATCAGGCGGCCCCTGCTGTCAAAGCGCAAATCCGCGCTTCGGTTATCGCAACGACTCGCCCTGCCCAGATGGCGGTCAACAAAATGTCCGCCCATATCGCGTCCACCAATGCGGCGCAAGCCAATCGCCCTGTTTACCGCCCTATTCAGGTTATCAACAAACCTTTGGCTCCGGTTCAACCTGTGCGCCAGATGGCTCCGGTTGCGAAAGAGGCCGAAAAAGTCGAATTCAAAAAAGGTGACTATGTCGTCTACCCTGCCCATGGCGTTGGCGAAATCGAAGCTGTGGAAACACAGATCATCGGCGGCATGGAAATCAAACTCTATGCCATCGCCTTTGAAAAAGACCGTATGCGCCTTAAGGTTCCGGTATTTAAGGCCCATGCCTCCGGTCTTCGTCGCCTGTCTACATCCAACCGTATGGATGATGCGCTTAAAACATTGCAGGGCCGCGCACAAATCCGCCGCGCCATGTGGTCACGCCGCGCGCAGGAATATGAAACCAAAATCAATTCCGGTGATCCGGTTTCGATTGCCGAAGTTTTGCGTGACCTGAAACGCAGCAACGATGAAAGCGAACAATCCTATTCCGAACGCCAGATTTACCAATCTGCGCTCGAAAGACTGGCCCGCGAAGTCGCCGCCGTTGAAAAAATCACTGAAATCGAGGCCGCAGAGCGCCTTGAAAACATGATTAAAAGCAAACGTTCCCGCGCTGGCGCTGCACCTGCCGAAGATGACGTCAAAGAAGCCGCGAACGCTTAAATCTTTCATTCCACCCGTTTTTAAACAGGCCCCATTTTGACGGGGCCTGTTTTTTATACGATATTCAAGAATGGAAAACGAACTGATTACATTAAAAAATAGCAATATAATCAATAGGTTGCAAATGGCCTATCCCCACCAGCCTGTCAGGAATAATATGAGAACGAATCGCACTATACAAACGGGGCAGACTAGGTTAGTATCTGAACCAGAAGTTTCTGCGGACTATTAAAGCTAAACGTGTACTACCATTATACGCACTGCCTTATACTAGCCTCCTGAGACGACACGACCCACACTTAACACTAAGGAAGCATATAATGGCGACTGGTACAGTAAAATGGTTTAACGGACAAAAAGGTTTTGGCTTTATCGTTCCTGATGACGGCGGAAAAGATGTGTTCGTACATATTTCAGCTGTCGAACGTTCTGGTTTCAAAACATTGAACGAAGGACAAAAAGTTTCATACGAACTGGAAACAAACCGCGGAAAAACTGCGGCTGTTAATATCCAGAACGTATAATTGGTTGAAACCATCGAAATACCAAGAGCCGCCTTTCAGCGGCTCTTTTGTTATGCGACATCCGGCCCTATTTTTAAGCTACTCCAGGGCCTCCCCCGATTTTGTTTGCCGCAACGAACTCTCTTGCTTTGTCATACGTCCCCTGATCGAATCGGCCCGCAGGTTCCGCCACAACGGGAGTCTGCGATGCCACCGCTGCAAAAGCCGTTCCGGCAGAAATATTTGTCTCGATGGCAGGGGAATCCGCGCTTACTTGAGGGCTTGCCCGCCGCGCAGCAGGATAGTCTCCATCCATAGGGGCTGCACCTTGACGTCCGACTCCGCGTTCAGGCGATTGGCCTTTATTGCCCCCCTTATCCGCCCCATTCTCTGTGACGCCCAAAAAGCGGCCCAGAGCATTTATTCCGGCACTTACTTGTTCGGCAAGTCCCACTTGATTTTGTTGTACCCCGCCGCTTGCAGGACTTGCTGCTCCGGCAGCAACCGCAGAACCTGCCGCTGGCGTGTCCGGCTTCGCTACAGAATAGGTACTTCTGTCGACAACAGGGGCCGGTTTTTGAGCTGGAGAGACGGTGGCATGACCATTCTCAACCATCTTCCGTGCATCATCAACACTGAGCTGTCCCCTTTTTATATATTTATCAAGAGTATCCGTTGTAGGTTTCTGCATAACCCCACTACCAATCATTGTGGACATGCGATCAACATCTAATTGCTTTGTCCCTCGATCCAGTGCCGCAGCAATGGTGGGAAGCACCACTTTTTGCCCTAATCCGGCGTCAACTCCAAGTCCGCGGAGTGTTCTATCCGTGGCTCCACCCGCTTGAGGAACAACAGCTCTTAAAAGTCGGTTAGGCGCATCTGACAATGTTTCCAGCAAGCCCGGCCTTTGCTGCCCACCAATCTCCCTCGCAGACCGGGAGCCTATTTCAGGGCGTGGTTGCGGTCTGGAAGGATCATAATCTTGCGGTTGTCGTATATTTCGGTTACCCAAAACACCACCTGTCGCCATTCCCAAGGCATCCTTTATTCCGCCACTAACATCTTTTTTGAGCCCCAGAACCTCTCGATCGAATACGCCTCGAAAAACACTTCCTAGCCAATCAGCCATAACAACACACCCTTTTCCTTGTTAANNTTTCTGGGGCAAAAGAAAAAACCAAAAAGAAAAAGCAAATATGGAAGAAAAAAAACTTCTCTGCTAACGTCATTTCATGTCTCAGATTTCAGAACTTAAAAAGGCGGGATATCAATCCGCCAATGCAGCATCGTTGTCCCAACCGGCAAGCGATTCCAATTACCGTATCCTTCCCCAGAACCTGGAGGCGGAGCAAGGATTGCTGGGGACGTTACTGATTGATAACCGTACCTATGAAAAGGTCGGGGATTTCCTGAAACCGGAACATTTTCTGGCACCGGCCCACCAGCGTATCTATCAGGCGATTCGCATTCTGGTCGACCGCGGGCAAACGGCGTCCCCTGTCACGCTCAAAAGCTTCTTTGACAAGGACGAAGATCTGGAACAGGTCGGGGGGGCCGCCTATCTGGCCGATCTGGCCGCCAGTGTGATTTCGGTTTTAAATATCGAAGATTACGCGCGCACGATTTACGACCTGTATTTGCGCCGCGAGCTTATCTCGTTCGGCAATGACGCGGTGAATGATGCGTATGAGCATAATATCGAACGCGATGCGCAGGATATTATCGAGGTCGCCGAAGCCAAATTATTTTCCCTTGCCGAAACCGGCGACGGACAGGCCAGTTTCGTCACCCTGCGCGATTCTATCAAACTGGCGATTGAAATCGCCGAAAGCGCCTATAACAACAAGGGCGGCGTCACCGGCGTGACCACGGGATTAAAGGATGTCGATGAAAAGCTGGGTGGGTTGCATAATTCCGACTTGTTGATTCTGGCGGGACGTCCATCCATGGGAAAAACCGCCCTTGCCACCAACATGGCTTTTAACGCCGCCAATGCCTATGCGAAATCGGGCGGGAAAGAAGGGGCAATTACGGCGTTCTTTTCGCTTGAGATGTCGCATGACCAATTAACCACGCGTATTCTGGCGGAACAATCCGGAATCTCGGGCGACCTGCTGCGCAAGGGGAATATTTCCGAAGCACAGTTCCGCGATTTCGCACAAGCCGCCCATAATCTGACGCAGGTGCCGTTATATATCGACGACACCCCCGCCCTGTCTATCGGGGCGATCCGCACCCGTTGCCGCCGGTTGAAACGCAAACATGGTCTGGGGTTAATCGTGGTTGACTATTTGCAATTGCTGCGCGGTTCGGGCAGCAAGCAATCCGAAACCAACCGTGTGAACGAAATTTCTGAAATCACCCGCGGATTAAAAGCGCTGGCCAAAGAACTGCATGTGCCGGTATTGGCGCTGTCCCAGCTATCGCGGGCGGTGGAACAACGCGAAGACAAACGCCCGATGCTGTCCGACCTGCGCGAATCCGGATCGATTGAGCAAGACGCGGACGTGGTGATGTTCGTTTACCGCGAGGAATATTATCTGGCGCGCGAAATTCCGTCGCAGCGTGATAATGAACCGATGGACAAGTTTAACGAACGCTACGCCTCGTGGGCGCAACGCTTGCAGGACAGCGCCAATGTGGCCGAAAATATCGTTGCCAAACAACGTCACGGCCCGATTGGTATCGTCAAACTCTTCTTTGATCCGAACCTGACCAAATTCGCCGATCTCGATCAACGTCACTATTCGTAACCCATTCTTAAACTCCCTCTCCCCCGGGAGAGGGCTGGGGTGAGGGATCTCACCAATAAATCAACATCCCTCATCCTAACCTTCTCCCGGAGGGAGAAGGAACAGAAAGATACGACATGAAACACTCACCCAACCGCATTATTATTAACAGCTCGGCGCTTCAGTCTAATTACAAATTGCTGAACAGCAAAGTGCAGACAACGTGCCAAACAGCAGCCGTAATCAAAGCCAATGGATACGGGTTAGGCATTGACGTGGTTGTGCCGGAACTGGAACAGGCGGGGGCCAGATTTTTCTATGTCGCCCATTTTGCCGAAGCCATGGCGGTACGCGAACTGACCTCTGCCCCTATTGCTGTCCTTAGCGGGCTGCCGCGCGGGGCGGCGGATGATTACAAACATAACCGCATTGTACCGGTGTTGAACAGCATGGAGGATATCGATTATTGCCCCGCCGATCTGCCCGCCATCTGGCATATTGATACCGGCATGAACCGGTCGGGATTAAGTGTGGATGACGTTTCCCATCTTGCCGGACACGCGAAATCCCTGCCCTTGCTGATGATGACCCATTTTACATCCAGTGACGAGGCACATAGCCCGCATTCCGCCGAGCAGGTGCGCCAGTTTGACGAATGTATCGCGGGGCTGCCGCAACCGTTTCAAATGATACCGCATAGCCTGTGTAATTCATCGGGCATTTTCAGGAATGAAGACTGGCACAGATCACAGGTGCGGCCCGGGCTTGCGCTGTATGGTGCCAACCCCACACCAGAACTTCATAACCCGATGGCGCGGGTGGTTGACATGGAAACCCGCATCCTGCAAATCCGCCGCGCCAAGGCCGGTGAAACCGTGGGTTATAACCAAACCGAAACGCTGGAAAAAGACACCATCCTTGCCACTGTCGGCCTTGGCTACGCAGACGGATTCCTCCGGTCGGGCAGCAGCCGCGCCAAGCTTTACTGGCATGGGCAGCCCTGTAAGGTCATGGGGCGCGTGTCCATGGATTTGATCGTGGTCGATATCGGCAACCTGAAAGACTGCCCCGCGATTATTCAGGGAAACTGGCTCGAAGTTCTGGGCGAACATCAATCCGTTGACCAATTGGCCGCGGATTTAGGGACAATCAGCTACGAAGTCCTGACCTCCCTCTCGCGCCGCGCGGAACGACTCGTCCGTTAGGAAAGAAGCTTTTTGTTAACATAAATGCTAATTTGCGCCTGATTTCCTTGCTTTTTTCATCTTGCCTGATATGAATAGCGGGCAAAGAAAATAAGGAAAAAAGTGATGACTGCCATGCCTGCTGTAAAACCCCTCCCTGCCCTTAAATATAAACGTGTTCTTCTTAAAATTTC
>DMIT01000191.1 GCA_003452275.1 Rhodospirillaceae bacterium
TCATCGCGGTCACGAAGTCGGCATACGCTACTTTCCACGCCCCGCCATGGTGACCGCCGCCACCTTTGATGACTTTCTTGATAACGATAACCGGTGCTTTTTCGTCTCCGCCCTTGGCCATGATGTCGTCCTATCTGTCCTTTATCATTATGCCGGAGCAGGGATGGCGTTGAGGCTTTCTTCCAGTTCCTGGAAGGTCGGCTGCACATCATGAGGCAGGAATTTACGCGCAAATTCAACGGCAACTTGCGGAGCAGCCCCTTGCAGGAAGGCCAGAACGCCGACCTTGAGGCAACGATAATACATGACTTCGGTATCCGCACGCGCGGTCATCGCCCCTGCAATCGGGCCGATCAAACCATAGGCCAGAAACACCCCGAGGAATGTTCCGACCAGTGCCCCGCCGATCATTCCCCCCAGAACTGCTGGCGGTTCAGAAATGGAGGCCATGGTTTTAATAACCCCCAGAACCGCCGCCACGATCCCCAGTGCAGGAACCCCATCGGCCATGGTCTGGATGGCGTGTCCCGGATGTCCGTAATGGGCTTCGATGGTATTGATTTCCTCGTCCATCAGCGATTCAATCGTCATCGGGTTATCATTGCCCAGAGAGATAATGCGCAGATAATCGCACAGGAAAACAGTTGCATGGTGATTATGGGCGAAAGACGGGAAATTATTGAACATCGCGCTTTCATGCGGGTTTTCAATATGGGCTTCAATCGCCAGCCAGCCTTTGGTGCGCACCAGTTTAAACACCGAAAACATCAGACCCAGTAAATCCATATAATCTTTTTTCGAATAGGCCGATGGTTTGCTGAGGCAGTTGAATGCCTTCATTGTGTCTTTAATCACATGCGGCGGGTTGGCAATCAGGAAGGCCGCAACCGCACATCCGAAAATAATCGTGAACTCGCCGGGAAGGGCATTCAGAATGACCATCACAATATTGACGAAATGCTCAAAGTTAAAGTGCATGGCGATGAGCAATCCACCGAAGGTAAAAACAAGAACAAGAGCGATACCGGCGAACTTCATAGGAATCCAATGGGTTGGTTATAGAGGCTGATATGAATCATATAGAATCACTTCTTTATAATGCCATAGAGTATGGAACAGGATAAGGAAAATTTTCTGATTATACGGAAATAATATCCCATATCATTTTAATATTGAGTGCCACCAGAATCATGGCGATGATCGCAGTAATGCCGGTCAGCCATAACGGGGCCACGAATTCACCCATCTTGCGTTTATTCGCAGTGAACATGACCAGCGGAATCACCGCGAACGGTAATTGCAGGCTGAGGATCACTTGAGAGAAAATAAGCAGTTTTCCGACACCTTCTTGACCATATAAAACAGTGACGGCCATGGCAGGGATCAGGGCCAGGCCGCGGGTTATCAGGCGGCGCGCCCACGGGGCAATACGGATATTGATAAAACCTTCCATAATAATTTGTCCGGCCAGCGTTGCGGTCACGGTCGAACTTAAGCCGCAGCAGAGAAGAGCAACGGCAAATAACGTGGCGGCCAGCGATGTCCCCAGCAAAGGCGTAATCATTTGATGGGCGTCGGTTAAATCGGCAATGTCAGTCAGTCCCGCCACATGAAAAGTGGAGGCCGACAAAATGAGGATGGATGTATTAATCACCAGCGCAATCGCCAGTGCCAACGTTGAGTCGAAGGTTGCAAATCGAATGGCTGATTTCTTCGCAAGTTTGGTCGATTCAATGGCGCGGGTCTGGACGATCGAGGAATGCAGGTACAAATTATGCGGCATTACCGTCGCGCCGATAATCCCCAGCGCAATATAGAGCATAGCGGGATTGGTGATAATATCCGTGGTCGGCACAAACCCTCCGGCAATCGCCCCCATATCGGGTTGCGCCAGATACATTTGCACCGCGAAGCACCCGAAAATGATGGCGAGCAGACTGATGATAAAAGCCTCGATCCACCGGAACCCCACGCGTTGCAGCGCAAGCACGAGAAACACGTCAAACCCCGTCAGCAGAACGCCCCATTCAAGCGGAATATGAAAGAGCAGGTAAAGCCCGATGGCTGTCCCGATGACTTCGGCGATATCGGTGGCGCAAATCGCCAGTTCCGCCAGCACCCACAACACGAAAGAAACAGGTTTGGGATAAGAGTCACGACACATCTGCGCGAGATCGCGCCCTGTGGCGATCCCCAGCCGCGCGCATTGTGATTGCAACAACATCGCCATGATATTGGATATCAGGCAAATCGACAGCAGCATGTAACCGAATTGCGCGCCGCCCGACAAAGCCGTCGCCCAGTTGCCGGGATCCATATATCCTACCGCCACCAGATAACCCGGCCCCATAAACGAAAAGAGTTTGCGGAAGATATTTCCCGTCGAACTGACGCGCACCGTCCCATGGGATTCGGGCAGGCTTTTCGCGTTGGCGTATTGGTGCAGGGCGGTTGGTGTCAATTTTGCTTATCCTTATTAATTTAGTATAGCATTACAATTGTAGCCATGGCAACAAATTTGACAAGATGCTGAAAAAGGGCGAGAATAGAGGAATGAAAAAAGAAAACCTCTCTGCCCTTGAAACTCCTCATTTGCGTTCCGATGCCTTTGATTACGTCCGCAAAGCCCATCAGATGGAAACGGCAGAAGATTATGTGGAGATGATCGCCGATTTGATTGCCGAAAAAGGGGAAGCCCGTGTGGTCGATCTGTCCGAAGGATTCGGTGTATCCCACGCCACGGTCAATAAAATCATCCTGCGCCTGAATAAGGAAGGGTTGGTGACCAACCGTCCTTACCGGTCTTTGTTCCTGACGTCAGAGGGCGAAAAACTGGCGAAAATGTGCAAGGAACGCCATGATGTCGTGTACCATTTCCTGCGCGCACTGGGCATTGATGACCGCACCGCCCATCTGGACGCCGAAGGCGTCGAACATCACATCAGCGAAAAAACCCTGACCGCATTTAAAAAATTCCTCAAAAAGAATGGATAAGCAAGGACGTGGCCATCGCTGGTGTGCGGGGAGATGCGCCGAAAAATATAAAGAAAAATCTGCACCTTTGCCTTTGTGCCTTGGTGGCAAATATTTCGGGCGGGCAATCCAGAATAGGGCCGTCAGGGGGTAAATTTTTTGAACCATGAAGTTCACGAAGGGCACGAAGATTTTTTATCTCTGTACTTTTCTCTGTGATCCCTGTGTCCTCTGTGTTGAGTTTGCGCTAAAATAGCATCTTGTCAATTTGATTGGCAAAGAACGGATTGCCACGTCGCTTTGCTCCTCGCAATGACAGGGATTTGCGAGGAGGGCTTTGTTTGCTACATCGGTGGGAGGTTTTTTGATGAGGGAGCTATGCGCTTCGCGATGAATTTTTTATAGAGGGGTTTGATGGCAACGAGAATGATGACGGCGGCGATAGCCGGCAGGATATAATGGTCGATACTGGTGCCTGCGGGAATGAGCGAGCCGACAAAATAGCCAAGCAGGGG
>DMIT01000082.1 GCA_003452275.1 Rhodospirillaceae bacterium
ATGGCTCGCGATAAACGTATGGCTGAGAACGTCGGCGCCACAAAACGCGATTAAGAATTTTTTAGAAGGATAATGGAGTAAAAAATGCTCTTACCAAAAAAGACAAAATACAGAAAAGCCCATAAAGGCCGTATTCATGGCGCTGCAAAAAGCGCGAATACAGTTGATTTCGGATCTTACGGTCTGAAAGCGATGGAGCCAGATCGTATTACTGCCCGTCAGATTGAAGCGGCGCGTCGTGCTTTGACCCGTCACATCAAACGTCAGGGTAAAGTATGGATTCGCGTATTTCCGGACGTACCTGTTTCCAAAAAACCTTTGGAAGTTCGTATGGGATCTGGTAANNGAATTGGCTCGTCAAGCATTCGAACTGGCCGCTGCAAAACTGCCAATTGCGACCAAATTTGTGAAACGTATTAGCGAATAATACGAATATTGGAGATTTAAATGGCAAAAACAACAAAAAATCTTGCAAAAGATGGGGCAGATGCTTTAAAAGGCAAAAGCTCAGACGAATTGAACACAATGCTTGTCGAATTACGCAAGCAACAAATGGATATGCGTTTCCAACAAGCTGGCGGTCAATTGACCAATACAGCCGAGATTCGCAAGGTGCGCCGTACGATTGCGCGAGTTAAAACATATTTGGGTCAGCAAGAAGCTGCTCAAGCTGCCCAAGCTAAATAAAGCAAGCAGAATTAAAAGGAGTTAGATATGCCACGTCGTGTAATGGAAGGCCGCGTTGTCAGCGATAAAATGGACAAAACTGTAACAGTTTTGGTCGAACGTCGTACCATGCATCCTATTTACAAAAAATATGTTAAGCAAAGTGCAAAATATGCTGCACATGACGAAGGCAACGTCTTCCGTGCTGGTGATGTCGTGAGCATTGAAGAATGCGCGCCAATCTCTAAACGCAAGACATTTAAAGTGATTACAGATCCTGCAACATTGGGTCGTGAGTTGACTGCAAAAGCTGTTAAAGAAGTCGCTGCTAATCCAGCTGCAACAAAAGCAAAGGCATCAGCTAAATCAGGCGCTAAAAAAGCGGCTAAAAAGTAATTCGGGAACAGAACATTAATAACCAGGAATTGGGTGACATAAAATGATCCAGATGGAATCAGCACTTGATGTAGCAGACAACTCCGGCGCTCGCCGCGTTGCATGTATCAAGGTTTTGGGCGGTTCACACCGTCGTACTGCAAATATTGGCGATGTGATCGTTGTATCTATTAAGGATGCACTGCCACGTGGTCGTGTAAAAAAAGGTGATGTTCACCGCGCTGTTATCGTTCGTACTGCGAGCGGTTTGAAACGCAGCAATGGCGAGCAAATCCGTTTTGATGGGAACGCTGTTGTTTTGATTAACAAACAAGGTGAGCCAATCGGAACACGTATATTTGGCCCAGTCACCCGCGAATTGCGTGGTAAAGGCTATATGAAGATTATTTCTTTGGCATCCGAGGTGCTCTAAATGACACAAGTAAAAATGAAAATTAAAAAAGGCGACAAAGTTGTCGTCATTACCGGTAAGGACAAAGGTAAAACAGGTGAAGTCACCCGTGTGATCCTTGACGAAAACCGCGTAGTTGTATCTGGCGTCAATATGATGACCAAACATGCGAAACCAACCCAGACTTCTGCTGGTGGTTTGAACCGCACTGAGGCTCCTATTAACGTTTCAAACGTTGCATTGGCTGATCCTAAATCAGGTAAAGCAACCAAAGTTGGCTTTAAAACATTGGATGATGGCAAAAAAGTACGTGTTGCCAAAAAGTCCGGTGAAACGATCGCTTAATTGGTGAGAAAATTATGACCGCACAAGAAAAATATATTCCTCGTCTTGAGGACAAATACAAAAAAGTAATCGCTCCGGCGATGAAAAAAAGCCGTGGCTATAAAAACGTTCACGAAATCCCGCAATTGACAAAAATTGTCTTGAACATGGGGATCGGTGAAGCGGCCGTTGACAAAAAACACATTGATATCGGCCTGAAAGATATGGCTGCTATCGCTGGTCAAAAACCAGTTGCAACTGTCGTTCGCAAGTCAAACGCATCCTTTAAAATCCGTGAAGACATGCTGATCGGTGCAAAGGTTACTTTGCGCGGCAAACAAATGTATGAATTCTTGGATCGCCTGGTTAATATTGCATTGCCACGCGTTCGCGACTTCCGTGGTATCAATGGTAAGTCTTTCGATGGTCGTGGTAACTATGCCATGGGTATCAAAGAACACACCATTTTCCCTGAAATCAACTTTGACAAAGTCGAAAAAGCACGCGGTATGGATATTATTATCTGTACAACTGCAAAGACTGATGATGAAGCAAGAGAGCTTCTGCTTGGCTTTGATATGCCATTCACAAACGCAACTAGAAAGGTTTAAAGAGGACTGAGATGGCAAAGGTTTGCTCAATCAATCGTAACGAAAAACGCAAAAAAATGACCAAACGCGATTCTGCGAAGCGCGCGAAGTTAAAAGCGATTATTATGGACCGCGAACTTCCTGTTGAGGAAAGATTTGCAATCACCATGAAACTGGCTGCGATGCCGCGCAATGGTGCAAAAAATCGTATCCGTAACCGTTGTGAGCTGACCGGTCGTCCACGTTCTTTCCATGGTAAATTTAGTCTCAGCCGTATCATGCTGCGCAAACTGGCCTCTGAAGGTCAATTGCCTGGCGTTGTAAAATCGAGCTGGTAGAAGGAGTAGTATAAAATGTCTATGAGCGATCCTTTAGGAGATATGTTGACACGCATCCGCAATGGTCAGTCCGCAGCTATGAAAGTTGTGACATGCCCTGCATCTAAAATGCGCGCAAGTGTTTTGAAAGTTTTGAAAGCATCCGGTTATATTCGTGATTTCCGCGAAGAAACAGCGGCTGCCGGTCACAAAAATCTTGTGATTGAACTGAAATATGATGGTACGACACCGGTCATTCGTGAATTGCACCGTGTATCCAAACCAGGCCGCCGTATTTATACAGCAGCACAAGAAATTCCCCGTTACTATAACGGGTTGGGCGTTACGATCGTTTCCACTCCACAAGGTGTAATGGACGACCAAGCCGCTCGTGAAGCAAACGTAGGTGGTGAAGTTCTGTGCCAGATTTTCTAATCTGCCCGCATTTAAAAAGAGCTTTGCAACATTAATGAAATCGAGGAATAAAAAATGTCTCGCGTAGGAAAAAACCCAGTCGTTCTCCCAGCAGGTGTTACTGCTGATGTGAAAGATCAGGATGTAAAAGTTAAAGGCCCAAAAGGTGAATTGGCTTTGGTTGTTCACCCGAAGGTTGAGGTGAAGCTTGATGGTGGAAATATCACTGTTTCCCCGAGAGAAACTGGTGACCGTGAGGCGCGCGCCTTGTGGGCGACCATGCAGCGCCGTATTACCAACATGGTAACCGGTGTAAAAGATGGTTACTCTAAGGCCCTTGAAATTCAAGGTGTTGGTTACCGTTGCGCATTACAAGGCAAAGAACTCGTTCTTCAATTGGGTTTCTCGCACGAAGTGCGCTATGCCATTCCAGACGGCATTACAGTCACTGTTGATAAACAAACTTCGATTAAAATTGATGGTATCAATAAAGAAGTTGTTGGTCAGGTTGCTGCTGAAATTCGTGGATATAAACCCCCTGAGCCATATAAAGGCAAAGGTATCCGCTATGTAGGAGAGTACGTCCTGCAAAAAGAAGGTAAGAAGAAATAATTTTAAAGATAGCATAAGGATAAAATCATGCGTCACCCAGAAACAAATGCACAACGTCGTGCCCGCCGTGTTCGCGCAAGACTTGCTCGCTATAACAAAGCAGGTCTGCCACGTTTGTCGATTCATCGTACAAACAACCAGATCTATGCACAAATCATTGATGATGCACAAGGCATCACATTGGCAGCGGCATCTTCACTTGATGCAAGCCTGCGCAGCAAAGGTGGCGCAAATATCGCTGCTGCAACTGCCGTTGGCGCGATGATTGCTGAACGTGCAAAAACCGCTAAAGTATCCAAAGTCATGTTTGACCGCGGAGCATTCCTGTACCATGGTCGCGTGAAAGCTTTGGCTGAAGCGGCACGTACCGGTGGATTAGAATTCTAAGAAAAGGTGAAATGAAATATGGCTCGTCCTGAAGGTAATAAAAAGCGCGAAGAGCGCGAGGAATCAGAATTCAACGAACGCTTGGTAGCCGTTAACCGCGTTGCCAAAGTCGTTAAAGGTGGCCGTCGTTTCGGTTTCGCTGCTCTGGTTGTTGTTGGTGACGGTCGTGGTCGTATTGGCCATGGTCACGCAAAAGCGCGTGAAGTGCCTGATGCGATCAAAAAAGCAACTGAACAAGCTAAACGCAGCATGATCCGTGTTGCCCTTCGTGAAGGCCGTACCATTCACCATGATGTGATTGGCCGTTACGGTGCCGGATATGTTCAATTGCGTTCCGCACCACAAGGTACTGGTATTATCGCCGGTGGGCCTCTCCGTGCTGTATTCGAAGCTTTGGGTATTCAGGATATTGTTGCGAAAGCTATCGGTAGCAACAATCCATACAACATGGTCAATGCAGCATTCGAAGCTTTCAAAATCATGGAAAGCCCACGTTCCGTTGCAAATCGCCGCGGCAAAAAAGTGAGCGATATCGTGTCTAACCGTGATGTCAGCCTGAAAGGTAAAGCCGCCGAGGCGTCTGAAGCCGCTGAAGCTGCAGAAGAATAGAGGATTATCATTATGACTGAAGCAAAAGCAAAAAAAGCGCCTGCTCAAAAACCTGCCGCAAAAGCGGATGTAAAAACTCTGACTGTAACCCAACTCGGAAGCCCGATTGGTCGTCGTGCAGATCAAGAAGCAACTCTGGTTGGACTTGGCCTGAACAAACGTCACCGCAGCCGTGTATTGGAAGATACTCCGTCGGTGCGTGGCATGATTGCCAAAGTCGCCCACCTTGTTGAAGTAAAAGAATAGGTGATAACATGAAATTGAACGAAATCGCTCCTCAAGAAGGTGCAGTTAAAAAAAGAATGCGCGTTGGTCGTGGCATCGGTTCCGGCAAGGGAAAAACTTGCGGTAAAGGTGTGAAAGGTCAAAAATCACGTACCGGTGTCGCCATTAATGGTTTCGAGGGCGGTCAAATGCCTCTCTACCGTCGTTTGCCGAAATTCGGTTTTTCCAACCATTTCGCCAAAGACTATTCCACCGTTTCCTTGGCACAATTGCAGGCTGCGATTGATGCCAAATTGCTGGATGCCAAGGCACCTATTACCAGCAAAGCCATCATTGAAGCAGGTTTGGCTCCGAAAGCAAAAGACGGTGTTCGTTTGCTGGGTAATGGCGAAATCTCTGCAAAAGTGACCTTGCAAATCGCCGGTGCAACGGCAACTGCAAAAGCGGCTGTTGAAAAAGCTGGTGGATCCGTGGACATTATCGTTCCGCAAGCGAAACCCGTTGTGCGCAAAAAACCTATTCCGGGCCAAAAATAAGCCAGATAGGCAAAAATTCAAAAAGGGCGACTTGATAGTCGCTCTTTTTTTTACCTTTATTTCTGTTATGCTGAAATACGATGATCACTTTGCAGAGAAGGAAGCCTGCCACATGAAAAAATACCTTTTCGCTGCAGCATTTATTGCACCATTTTTAATGTTGGCGGGCTGTGTATCTTTAACCGAAGGAAATGAGCAAACCATTGTTTTTCATCTGCAACCCAAGGAAATTCAGTGTGTTGCTAGTCGCAACGGGGTTGATATATCAACCATTAGCTATGACTATAATAGTTTAAGAGTGTCCAAAAGCAAAAGTGATCTCGTTGTGCTATGTATGGCTCCGGGATACCAGCGGCAAACCCTGCGCCTTAGAAGTGAAACGCAGGCGAGGGGAGTTGTTGGCGGCTTCTTTACCGATTATGGGGTCACTGATATGGCCACAGGCGCGATGTGGCGTTATCAGGATGAAGCAACGGTTTACCTGATCAGGGAATAGAGATGGCTTTATAAGATCGGTTTTTGAGTTAACCTGAAATTAAAGGGGCGTTTGCGCCTCTTTTTTATGCGCCGCATATAGACATTGTGCCCTCTTTCGGCTAAGTATTTTTCATCAAGTTAAAATAAGGATTTAAGTATGGTTTCCGCTGTCGAACAACTCTCGAAAAACGCCAATTGGGGCGCCTTCTCTAAAGCTACAGAACTCAAGAAACGCATTTGGTTTGTGATCTGGGCTTTGCTTGTTTATCGTCTGGGAACCTATATCCCTATTCCGGGAATCGACCCTCATGTCTGGGACGGTATTTTTAAACAAAAAGGCGGCGGCTTGCTGGATATGTTCAACATGTTCTCCGGCGGTTCCCTGAAACGCATGACGATTTTTGCGTTATCGATCATGCCGTATATTTCTGCCTCTATCATTGTGCAGCTTGCGACCTCTCTTTCTCCTAAACTGGAAGCTCTTAAAAAAGAGGGTGAATCGGGCAAGCATAAACTCAATCAATATACACGTTTCCTGACGGTCATTCTGGCGGCGGTACAGGCTTATGGTCTGGCAGTAGGGCTTGAGAATTTGCAGGGCGGTCAAGGTTCTGCGGTGATTGATCCAGGGATGTTCTTCCGTATTTCAACCGTGATTACAGTGGTCGGCGGAACGGTCTTCCTGATGTGGCTGGGTGAGCAAATTACTGCCCGCGGGATCGGCAATGGTATTTCTCTTATCATCTTCTCCGGTATCGTTGCTGGTCTTCCCCATGCGTTGATTAGTATGCTGGAACTGGGGCGTGAAGGCCAATATTCCTTCCTCGGTTTATTGATGATCGCGGCGATGGTGGTCGGCACCATTATCATGATCGTGTTTTTTGAACGCGCCCAACGTCGCGTTCTGGTGCAATATCCGAAACGTCAGGTGGGGGCGCAGCAAATGACTCAGGCTTCGCAAAACCATTTGCCGCTGAAATTGAATATGTCAGGGGTGATCCCGCCGATTTTCGCGTCCTCGCTGTTGTTCCTGCCGATGACCATTGTCGGGTTTTCGGGAATGGATGCAGGCGACGGGTTTCTGGCGGATCTGTCACGCTACATGACCACGGGGCATCCGGTGCATATGATTGCCTATGCTTCCTTGATCGCGTTCTTTGCATTTTTCTATACTGCGGTGGTCTTTAACCCAGATGAAAACGCGGAAATGCTGCGCAAAAACGGCGGGTTTATTCCGGGGATTCGTCCGGGCAAAAATACCGCCGAGTTTCTGGATTCGGTGCTGACCCGTATCACTGTTCTCGGCGCAGCCTATCTTTGCTTTATCTGCTTGATGCCTGAATATCTGATCTCGCATTTCGGTCTGCCTTTCTACTTTGGTGGAACATCGTTGCTGATCGTTGTATCCGTGACCATGGATACGGTTGCCCAAATTAACTCCCACATGCTGGCGCACCAGTATGAAGGCCTCATCAAAAAATCACGTCTTGGCAAAGGAAAGAAATAAAGCATGAACATCATTCTTCTGGGCCCACCGGGGGCGGGTAAAGGTACTCAGGCCAAGCTTCTTGAAGATACGAGAGAGATGAAGCAACTCTCGACCGGTGATATGCTGCGCGCCGAGATTGCTGCACAAACCCCGCTGGGGGTGAAGGTCAAGGCGATCATGGATGGCGGTTCTCTGGTCTCTGATGATATCGTCATCGAAATGATCTCGAACCGTATCGAACAGCCTGATTGCGCCAAGGGCTTTATTCTGGATGGTTTCCCGCGCACTGTGGCACAGGCCGAGGCGCTGGATGCCATGCTGGCCCGCAAGGATAAAAAGCTGGATGCGGTGATCCAATTGGTCGTCGATGAAAACGCCCTTCTGGCCCGTATCGAGAAACGCGCTGCCGAATCCGCCACTGTCCGCGCCGATGATAATGCCGAAGCCCTCAAAAAACGTCTGGCCGTCTATAACGAGCAAACCGCGCCGATCATCCCTTATTATGAAGGCAAGGGAAGACTCAAAAAAGTAGACGGAATGGCCGCGGTGAATATCGTCAGCGAAGAAATCGCCAAGATTCTGGGATAAGTCAGCAAAGAAACATTATGATTTCTCTTTGAAAATAACCGAGAGACACCGGCCTGCGCTGGTGTGGCGGTAAGGTGTGACGATAAAAAGAGACTTAAAACCGCTTTGCCACCATAATTTTCTTTACTTTTAAAGCAATACCCTTATATATGGCTTGCAAATTCCACCGATCACAGCAAAGGGGTTTGCGCCATGTTATTCCAAGATAAAATCCGTGAAGGTCTGACTTTTGATGATGTCCTGTTGTTGCCGGCAGCATCAGACGCATTGCCCGATGCCGTGTCCACAGCGACCCAAGTCACCCGTAAAATCTCTATCAATGTTCCGTTATTGTCCGCCGCGATGGATACAGTGACCGAGGCCCCGATGGCCATCGCCATGGCGCAGCAAGGCGCACTGGGTATCATTCACCGCAACCTGACCCCCGAGCAACAGGCCGAGGAAGTCCGCCGTGTGAAACGTTATGAATCCGGTATGGTCGTCAACCCGATTACCATTCGCCCGACCATGACTCTTGCGCAGGCATTAGAGATGATGCGCCATTATAATATCTCCGGTGTGCCAGTGACCGAAGAAAATGGCAGACTGGTAGGGATTTTGACCAACCGCGATGTGCGTTTTGCCGATAATATGCAGACTCCCGTGTCCCAACTGATGACATCTCAAAACCTCGTGAAAGTGGTTGGCACTGTTGACAAAGACGAAGCCAAAAAATTGCTGCACAAATTCCGCATTGAAAAATTATTAGTGGTGGATGCTGCCGA
>DMIT01000168.1 GCA_003452275.1 Rhodospirillaceae bacterium
GCAGTGGGATCGGTCTTAAAGGCATCTTTTATCGGTAAGGACGATATTGCTCGCTGGCCTGTGATCGGTCAACTTGCAAAAGCCCAGCAAACCGCCTTTATCAGCCGGAATGCCCGCAATGCCAAAAAAGTGGCGAATGCGCTGGATGTGATGGTGGCCAAAGGAAAAAGCCTGATTTTGTTTCCCGAAGGCACCTCCTCGACCGGAGAAAGCGTCCTGCCTTTCAAATCCAGCCTTTTTTCGATTGCCCAGCCCAAAGATTTACCGCCGATTTCGATCCAGCCCTTCATCATCGAACTGATCGACGTGGAAGGGCAAGCGCCGACCGCCAAAAGCCGCGACAATTACGCATGGTATGCCGATATGGAATTTGCACCCCATATCTGGATTTTCATGCAAACCAAAGGGGCAACGGTGCGCCTGACTTTTCTGGATGTGATAACGCCTGTCGCCGGACAAGATCGCAAAGAACTCTGTAAAATGATCGAACAACAGATTTCATCTGGACTGAACCGTCCATAACCGCTAAAAAGACTTCAGAAAAGCCCCAAAGGAAAGCCAAAGGAAAGAACATAAAATGGCATTTGAAAAAGTTGAAATCGCAAAGATTCAAGAATATCTGCAAAAGAAATTCGGCAACCCGGGAATCACCCTCCGCGACCGCAAAGTCGAGGATTCTTTGGAAGTTCTGATAAATGGCGAATTTATTGCCGTTTTGTATAAAGACACCGACGAAGGCGAGACATCATATGACCTCAACATGTCTATTCTGGATATTGATGTCGACGGGGAATAATCTCACCCCTCTTTCAGGTTTGTTTTGCAAAAGCCCCTGATTTTAGTGTAGAATGATAGAGTTATGTCGGCCTGTTGGTGGGGCCTGCTGTTTTTGGCGGAGTGTTGTTGATGGTCTCTTTTATTCCCGGTCTGGATAAAATTTTTTGCAAAAAATCTTTTAAATCGCTTGCCTTGACAGCACTGATGGTTTCGTCTCTTGGCTTACCACAGAATGCCGCCCACGCCCAAACAGTTGGCCCAGGATGCGACCCTGAGTTTATGAAATCCATGCAGAAAAAAGCCTGGATGGAAGCCCAGCGCGAAATTATGATCGCGCAAACCACCATTGCCAAACCGGATAGTGTTTTTTCCTTGGGCTGTTTCGGGAATTTTACCAGCGGCTTTGAAATCAAGTTCGGGAGTGGGAACGACTATAAATATGCCGATGCCCTTGATAAATATATCAAGACTGCCTTTAACCATACCTATGGCGGTGGGCATTATACCGGCAAGAACAGTTCGACAAACGACAAATGCGAAGACATGCAAAATTTGTGGAATGCAGCACGTAAGTCTGATCTTGACCAACCTTCCAAATTATTAGGAACCCTTCAGGACATCGCTACTTACGACCGTGGAGCCTTCCCTATCGCATTTCCAGCCCCTCCTGGTTTCGGGAAAGTGGGAGATAAGGCAACCCCGCTGGGAACATTTTATGGCACAAAAGACAGCAAGAAATCGCTTGGAGCAGCTTTCGATGATATGAACCTGTTCGCCAACGTCACCGCACCAATGAGCGAGACTTCAGGGAAAACCTGTTCTGCAGGTATTGAAACCGGTATCAAAATCGGTGAAAAACGTCCTGAAATTATCTGCCCCAACCCGGGATGCGTATCCGATGGCGCGGAAACACCGAAATGTGTGGCCTACAAGTAAGAGCTCAGCGTCTATTCATATTTACCATTTTTTCAAAACAAAACCTTGGAATTCATGACATCAGGCTCTATAACCTAGAGCCTGATTGTTTTTTAAAGAGATTCACCTATGCCCCTGTTCTGGTTATATAAACGCACGATGACTTTTGGCAAACCTGTCATTATGGGCTTGCTGCGTCAACGGTTGAAGAACGGGAAAGAAGATCCTGAACGGCTTCAGGAACGCTTTGGCCAACCCAGTCGCACCCGTCCTGAAAACGGCCCCTTGATGTGGGTACATGTGGCCAGCGTCGGTGAAGCACAATCCATGCTTCATTTGATTCATCTTTTTCTGGAACAACATCGCACCGGATCGGTTCTGGTGACCTCGATCACGCGTACCAGCGCGGAACTTTTGGAAAAACGCCTGCCCGCTCGCGCCTTTCACCAATATCTTCCGGTTGATCGTCCGAAATGGGTCAAACGTTTTCTGGATTACTGGCGCCCCGACCTCATCTTATGGGCGGAGTCAGAATTATGGCCGGCACTCCTCTCCGAGATCGGCAAACGCCATGTGCCGATGGCACTTATCAATGCGCGCATGTCCGCCAATTCGTTTAAAAACTGGTCACGCGCCAAGGGGATCGCGCAACAAATTCTCTCGGCTTTCACCATTATCCTGACACAAACCGATACCGATACCAATTATTATATCAATCTCGGCGCACGCAGCGTTACGACAATCGGCAATATCAAATTCGCCGCACCGCCGCTACCCTATCTCGAGAATGATTTGCAATCCTTACAGGCCGCAACCGCCAATCGCCCGCTCTGGGTCTATGCCAGTACGCACGCCGGCGAAGAAGAACTGGCAGCCGAAACCCACATCGCCTTGCGCGAAGAATTCCCAAATCTTTTAACCATCCTCATCCCAAGGCATCCGGAACGGCGCGCATCCATTCTAGAAAAACTTGAACCATATCACCTAACCCTTTCAACCCGTTCACAAAATAAAATTCTGCCGCACCCCGAAACCGATATTTATCTGGTCGATACGTTAGGGGAATTGGGGTTGTTTTACCGCCTGTCCTCTCTTTCCTGTATCGGGCGGAGTTTCAGTCACGATGGCGGCGGTGGACATAATCCGCTAGAGGCCGCGCAATTAGGCTCCGCCGTGTTACATGGGCCCCACGT
>DMIT01000140.1 GCA_003452275.1 Rhodospirillaceae bacterium
TTTTTCTGGGAATGGTTTCACCGTTTATGGGGACGCCTGATCGGGGTTGCCTTTGCGTTGCCGATGATATTTTTCTGGGTCAAAGGTTATATTCCCCCGAAAGATCGCCTGACATATGTCGGGCTCCTTATCCTTGGCGGCGGGCAAGGCGCTTTGGGTTGGTTCATGGTCAAAAGCGGTCTGGTGGATCGTCCATCCGTATCCCATTTCCGTTTGGCGGCGCATCTGTCATTGGCATTGACGATCTATGCGGCGTTACTATGGATGGGGTTACGAAATTTGCCGATGAAAAAGATAACCGTTTCGCCCTCGCTAAAACGTCATGGCATCGTGGCCTTGATCTGTGTGTCCGCGACCATTATCTGGGGGGCCTTTGTGGCGGGGCTGGATGCGGGGATGATTTACAACACTTTCCCCTTGATGGGGAATAGTTTCGCGCCGCCGGAATTGGGGAACGCCCCTTTTCTCTATGACCACGCTTCTGTCCAGTTTACGCACCGTATGCTGGCGATGTTGACAGGTCTCGTGGTCTTTTCCTACGGGTTGCGCTGGGCAATCATTGACAGGAAAATCGGGGCGATATTGGCGGGATGGGTTGTGGTTCAAATCGGGTTGGGAATCGCCACTTTATTGACGATTGTCGCCATTCCGGTCGCGGCAACCCACCAATTGGGGGCCATTCTATTATTAAGCTTCGTGCTATACAGCCTTTATATCGCAGATATTCCGGCGCGACGGACGATATCGTCATAATAGGCGATATAGTCGGCTATTATTTTCTCGCGCGTGAATTCATTCCGGTACCGCGCATAGCCGGCATCGACCAGACGTTGAGAGAGGCTGTTATCCGACATCATCTCTTTGATCTTGGTCGTCAGTTGCGCGACGTCGTCAATATCGAACATCAGGGCATCCTCGCCATCGCGTACATATTGAAGCGGGCCTTGGGATTTGGAACAGATCAACGGAATTTTCTGCGCCCAGGCCTGCACCACGACATTGCCGAACGGTTCAAACCGTGACGGGAAGACGCAGATATCCGCCGCCTGAAACAACGCTGCCCTGTCGCGCCGCCACCCCAGAAAATGGATACGGTCGGCAATGCCGAGGTCAACCGCCAGACGTTTCAATTCTTTTTCCTGCGGGCCTTCGCCCGCCAGCCACACATGCACATTATCAAGTCCAACGACGGATCGAAGCAACGTGTCTAACGCCTTGGCCTGATGATAACGGGCAAGGGACAATAAGACGGTCGCATTTTCCGGCGTCCCCATATCGGCCTTGGACAAAGGTTTGTCGGTGGTTTCCGCGAGCGCAAAATTATGGATGACTTTGACATTCTTCCCGTCAACCCCTTGCCGAACGAGATAGTCACGAATATCCGGAGTGTTAGAGATAAAATAATCCGTATCCTTATAATATTTCAGGCCGTAATATCCCCCCAGCCGGGCAACTTTCAGATAAGCGGGTTTTCCTTTTGACGACGGTGTTTTATGGGTTGCGCGCGACATCCATGTCTGGACAATCTGCGGTTTGAAATCAGCAATGATTTTCTTGATCTTCCACTTGGTATAGATATCAAACACGCCCCCAAAGGGAAGCGTTTCCACCGCAATTCCCGCATCACGGAATTTTTTCACGCGTTCGGGATTATTATTGCGCAGAATAACTTTCTGGTCGACACCGGCGGCGGAAAGTGCCAGAGAAATATCTTCGAAAGCAGTCTCAGCCCCACCATGGGCCGAACCTGCCATGACCTGAATCACGCGCATTTCATCATACCTTATTCTTTAATTTTAAGATCGGCATTCAAACCCAGTGTTTCAGTGATGAGAGTCACCAGATCCTTTTGTGTTTTATCCATGCTGGATTGCAATTTTTTGCAATCCTCTGCCTTTTGAATCGGCGTGGGTTTCAATGTCTGATTCCGATAGACAACGGCTTCGTCGAATTTCTTCAGATAGGCGCGTACCTGCGAAGGCTGGGCAAAGCTTTGCAGCAATACCATCTTGTCCAGTTTCGATCGGGCACTTTTCATCACCGGACGAACGGCGTCTTTCCAGCCTTCGAAACGGTCGGTGATACCTGTTTTCAAATCGGGGTTGGCAGCAGAACAGCTTTGCACCGCCAGAGAAAGAGAATGTTGTACATCCTCGACCGAGCGGATAATGCCATGTGAATTGGTAATGGCCGAAAATTGCTTGGCTTGATTTTCATCCAGCCCCTTCAACATATTCGCCGTCGCGGCATCTAACACTGTCAAAGGGGTTTCCGCGGGTTTTGTATCCTCTGCCAGCGCAGAGAAAGGCAATATCCCGCAGATCAATGCAACAGACAGGACACGCAGATGATTCATGGCCATTTACCCTTTCATCTATTTTTCAATCAGCTTGTTCCACCATCCTCTTTTTTTGGATTCAGAGGATTGTTGTTCTGTAGAAACGGATGCGCCGACATCATTGGATGGTGGCGCCGATGCAATCGGAGCCTCCGCCGCCGGAGCAGGTGATTCAGCAGATTGAGACGCGTCGGAACGAGACCGGAAACGTTTCGCACGGAAAGTTTCTTTTTTCGGTTCTGCTTTTGGTTCTGCGGAAACGTCCGCGACAATTTCATCCGGCGCAGATTGCGTTTCTGACGACTGATTGGCATCGGATGGTGCCGCATCATCGTTATTTTTACGATTGCGGTCACGTCCGCGACCATTGCGGCTACGATCACGGCCGCGATTATTGCGGGAACGTCCACGGGATGGTTGTTGTTCGCCATCGGCATTGTCTTCGGAAGAAGATTGGGCCTCTATCGCTTCATCAACTGATTCCATTGTCTCGGCATCCTGTTCGACGACATCGCTGTCTTCGTCGTCCGATTCAACGGCCTTGACCGTTTCCAGTTTATAACCGGTCGGTGCCAGTTCTTCGTCCACGCGCACAAAGACAGTGAAGCCGTAACGGCGTTCGATATCGGCGAGCATTTCGCGTTTCTGATTGAGGATATACAGAGCGATTTCATTCGGCACCGTCAGGAAGACTTGTGCCGCGCGATTTCTGATTCCCTCTTCTTCCAGCGAACGAAGCGCCAGAATGGAGGCTGAGTCGATGGTGCGGATATGGCCGA
>DMIT01000215.1 GCA_003452275.1 Rhodospirillaceae bacterium
GTCACCCAGCGTCCCGTGAGATTGATATTTTGATAGCCGGCGGGACTGGTTCTAAAATACAGAGACTCCGCCTTGGTCGTATCCAGATCGATGGTAACATTTTGCAGGAGGGCCCCGAGCGTATTGATTTTTCCGGCGATCAACTGGCCCGTATAAACCGGAGGCTGTCCATTCGCGGGCTTTTGTACGGTCAATTGCCCCGATGCGCGGCTAAGTTCCACGTTGGGGAGATTCAATCGCCCTTCGTTCAGGGTGGTGGTAAGGCTTATGTCGCCATTGGCCGACAGTTTGCCGGAGCCTTTGGTATCAAAACTTAATTGATGTTGCTGTCCCCAGACGGCATATTGAACCGTTTGCCCGGTGGCATCGGGGGTATCCAGCGATAATTTTCCTTCAATCCGCAGATCGCCTTGCGGGGTGTCGAGATCAACGGTCACACCTTGCAAGAACAGAGATTTGACGGGAAGCAAAGATGAGCCGTTACCCGATGCGTGCGGCAAGGTTGCATCCCATCCTGCGATTTTGAAATGGCCCGCATCATCCAGTTCGGCAGTCAGGGAAATATTTTTAACGGTGACAGATTTGATCGTTCTCTCCTTGAGAAAATCAAGCCAGTTCATCGTCACGTTGATATGGTCAACGGTGCTGAAATCGTTACTATCCAGCGCGATATGGTCGATCATGAATCCGGTCGGCGTTACATAGAAATTGGTAACGCGGGCTTCGGGGAAGCCGTTCTGGCGGATGATCTGGCTGGCGACCAGAGGCAAAGAATAAGCAAGGCCGCCATAAAGCCCCCCGCCGAAAAGGGCGAGGCCTGCAACCGACAGGAGGAGCTTTTTCTTGGTCATGACTTACTAAACGTCGATATTGTCGACAAAGGTTGCGTTTTGCTGGATGAAATCAAAACGGGCTTCGGCATTTTTGCCCATGAGTTTTTCAACCAGTTGATCCAGATCTGGATTTCTATGCGGTGTGCCCATGACCATTTCCGTGGCTTCCTGCGCATCGCGCAGAGTGACGCGGATCAATGTCCGGCTTTCAGGGGCCATGGTCGTTTCCTTAAGCTGTTTGGCGGGCATTTCCCCCAGACCTTTGAAGCGTGAAACTTCGACTTTTGATTTGCCTTTGAAAGTGGTTTTCATCAATTCGTCTTTATGCTGGTCATTCATGGCATAGATGCTCACATTTCCCGCAGTCAGGCGGTAAAGCGGCGGCTGGGCCAGATAGAGATGCCCTTGGGAAACCATTTCAGGCATCTGGGTATAAAAGAAAGTCATGAGCAGGGACGCAATATGCGCGCCGTCGACGTCGGCGTCGGTCATGATAATGACGCGTTCATAGCGCAGATTTTTCAGCGCGAAGGATGACCCGATGCCACACCCCATGGCCAGAATCAAATCCTGAATTTCCTGATTGTCGCGAATTTTCTCACGGGTTGCGGAGACGACGTTAAGGATTTTACCGCGCAGCGAGAAAATGGCCTGTGTCTCGCGGTTACGTCCTTGCTTGGCCGATCCGCCCGCCGAGTCACCCTCGACGATGAATAATTCTGTACCTTCGGAATTATTTCTGGCGCAGTCGGCCAGTTTTCCGGGGAGACGCAATTTACGGGTCGGGGTTTTGCGCGCCATATCTTTTTCATCACGGCGGCGTTGACGGTCTTCGGCCTTTTCGATGAGGGCGGTCAGGAGTCCGGAACTGCGGTTCGGGTCACTGGTTAGCCAGTGGTCGAAATAATCCTTGAGCGCGTTATCCACCAGACGCGTGGCTTCGGACGAGGCCAGCTTGTCTTTGGTCTGGCCCTGAAATTGCGGTTCGCGGATAAAGAGAGACAGCATGATCGCCGCCCCGCCCAACACATCATCCGCCGTGATCATCGCCGCTTTTTTATTGCCGATCATCTCGCCATAGCCTTTGAGACCGCGCACCAGCATAGTCCTTAAGCCATTTTCATGCGTTCCGCCCTGCGGTGTCGGGATGGTGTTGCAATAGGAACGGCAGAAGCCTTCGCCTTCGGCCAGCCACGTAATCGCGCATTCGACTTTGCCCATTTTGTCGGCCAGTTCGCCCTGCGCATAAAACGCATCGGCCACCAGAGTCGATTCTCCCTCCATCGCCTGTGACAGATAGTCGAGCAGGCCGTTCGGGAATTTGAAAATTTTATTGGCTTCGAAATTGGCATTTTCAGGAACCAGAGACGGGTCACAGCTCCAGGCGATTTCAACGCCGCGATAAAGATAGGCTTTGGATCGCGCCAGATCATGGATGCGTTTCGGGCTGAAATGGCAATCGGCTCCGAAAATTTCGGGGTCGGGATGGAAACTGACAGTCGTCCCGCGTCGCCCTTTGACCGCGCCCAGATTTTCAATTTTGGAGGTCGGTTCCCCGCGTGAATAGGTCTGGCGATAGAGGATATTTTCCCGCGCCACTTCGACGCTCATTTTATCGGACAGAGCATTGACGACAGAAATACCGACGCCGTGAAGACCGCCCGATGTCTGATAGGCTTTGTCACTGAATTTCCCGCCCGAGTGCAGAACCGTCAGAATCACCTCCAGCGCCGATTTTTTCGGATATTTGGGGTGGGCTTCGACCGGTATGCCGCGGCCATTGTCGGAAATCACCACCGTACTATCCGCTTTGAGCGCGATTTCAATGCGGCTGGCGTGTCCCGCCACCGCTTCGTCCATCGAGTTGTCCAGAATCTCGTTAATCAAATGGTGCATCGCGTTGTCGTCGGTACCGCCGATATACATCCCCGGACGACGGCGAACAGGTTCCAGCCCCTCTAAAACTTCGATATCCGAAGCGGTATAAGAACCGGCTTTCGGGGCTACGGGGGCGGTTGCCGGCTTCTTTTTGGCCGATGCAAATAAATCAGTCATTTTTTAAGTCTTTTTGGGTTATATTTAATCTGTTCTACGTTTAACTATAGAGCATAGTTTTTTGAAACTGACAACATGAAGAAAGTATTTATGACTATTCGTACCGGTTCCAATATCCTGACATTGTTTATTTCACTTTTGTTGAGCTTTTTTGTTGTCGTTTCTCCTGCCGACGCATTCACAGGGAAAAGTAAAATTCCTCCTTTGAGTACCGAAGTCCACACGTCAAAAGAAAATTTCGAATCGAAATCCGATCTTATCAAGATCATGCCATTGGATGATAAAAGCCTTTCCTATCACATCCGTTTGCCGAAAGGGTGGGTGAAACTGGATAACGATATCGTTAGTTCCAATGCAGGAACCGGCATTCTGCGACAAATCTCCGGTTATACCAGCCCTCCGCGTATTGAACCGCGTAGCCTTTTCCGCGTCAGTATTATTGATCTGGATTCTCTGGTTACCGTCGATGACTGGTTTATCAGTTATATGCTGGAAATGGGTTTTTCCATTGAGGGTATGAAGATCAAATCTCCGCGGCTGGTCAATGCCCAATATACTGTTTTTGAAAATGGCGAGCCCTATGTCGTGCGCGCCGTCATTACCATTTCCGGCGCGCGGATCGTACTGGCCGAATATCTGGTACATGATAGCATGTATCAGGCCGAAAAAGATGAACAGATCTGGGCCATGGCCGCTTTTGCGCTGGATAGTCCTGTCAACCGGATCGCCATTCCGATGAAGACATTCAACTTCGTGGATATTGCAAAATTTGATTATCCGGCGAACTGGGCCATTCAATCCCCGACCGTCACCGACATTACCCGTATGGAAGCATCCGTCCTGAACGGAGCCACTCTGAAGCAAAGCGATCCTAATACCAACGCTGAATTGTTGGGCCGGATTGACATTAGTCTGGTGTCGAAAGATCAGGGGCTTACTCTGGGCGACGAGATCAAATTGCTGAAAGACGGATTGAAAAGGAGAAACTATACGCTGGGACGGTATATCGAGAATGTCGAGGAAAAAGATATCAGCCCGCTGATTTCCTCCTCGCGCATCGATGTGTATGAAGTCGAAGGGGTGTCCAAGAAACTGGCCGGATATGAATATTGGGTCGGGGTGCTTGAAAGCCGGTCGAGATATTATCTGGTCAGGTTGACAACAGTCAGCCGCGCCGAAAACTTTAAAGTCTGGGCACAGAATGTCGAGACATATAAAGTCTTGTTGCGCAGTCTGGGGCCTGCCTCTATCGCAACAGATGATGGGCCTGGGCGGTAAGGGGACTTCTTATGATAGATTCTTATACCGTTTATTTAAGTGGACGGTTTAATCAGCGAACGGATTCTTACTCTTGCGGAGCAGGAGGCGGATTGGAATGCCGGGGAGATCATAGTCCTTGCGCAGATTGTTAATCAGGTATCTTTTATAAGTGTCGGGCAGATTGTCCGGTTTGGATACCCATACGGCGAAAGTCGGCGGACGCACGTTGATTTGTGACATGAAGCGCAGACGGTTGGGGCGATTATTGACCAATGGCGGCGGAATCTGGCTGACGCGGGTTGCAAGCCAGCGGTTCAGGCGGCCTGTCGATACGCGTTTATTCCATGTGGTATAGGTTTTAACCGCCGTTTCCATCAATTTATCAAGATTTTGTTCACGCAGCGCCGATAAGGTCACGACCGGAATATCGGGGATTTGTGCCAGAGAATGGGACAGGATGTCTTTAATTTCGGCAAGTTTGCTGTTTTTGTCATCCACGGCGTCCCATTTATTGATGCCGATAATCAGCACGCGGCCTTCGCGGATCACCAGATCGGCAATCTGCAAATCCTGTTTTTCCATCGGGGCGACGGCGTCCACCAGCAGGTAAACGATTTGCGACAGGCGAATGGCGCGTAACGTATCATCCACTGCCGCTTTTTCCAGACGATGTTCGATACGGGCTTTGCGACGCAGGCCCGCAGTGTCCACCAGCCGGAATCGTTTCCCGCCCCATTCCCAGTCAACGGCAATGGCATCACGCGTTAATCCTGCCTCGGGCCCCGTTATCACGCGGTCTTCTTGCAGTAGCGCATTCATCAACGTGGATTTCCCCGCATTGGGGCGTCCCACAATCGCAATGCGAATTGGGGGGCGGTTCATGTCTTCTTCTCCGCCTTCGTCTATGGCCGGATCTTTCAGGTCCAGAAATTCGAAACTTTCATCGCCTTCAAGACGGTCGAGTTCTTCTTCGCTCCAGAATTTCTGGTTTTCATCGCTATTGCCCATTTCCTCTTCCTCTTCGGGGAAGTGGGGCATCAGGGCGGTATACAGTTCATCCATGCCGATCCCGTGGGCCGATGAAAATGGAATCGGATCGCCCAGTCCCAGTGCATAGGCCTCGCCGCGCGCATAATCGGCAATCGAATCCTGTTCACATTTATTTACCAGCAGCACAATCGGTTTCTTTTGCTTGCGCAGCCATTGTGCAAAATGATGGTCGATGGGGGTCAGGCCGGAACGACCATCGACCACGAAAATAATCACGTCGCTGATCCCCAATGCCTGTTCGGTCTGGCGGCGCATCCGCGCTTCCATACTGTCGTCGAATTTTTCTTCGAGGCCCGCCGTATCGACCACGCGGATTTTCTGGTCGAGGATACGGCCATCGGATTCGCGCCAGTCGCGGGTTACGCCCGGCGTATCATCGACAATTGCCAGTTGCTTTCCTGTCAGGCGGTTGAACAAGGTTGATTTCCCGACATTCGGTCGGCCAATAATGGCTACACGCAGCATGGCTGAAAGACTTTCTAAAAAATACGCTTTATTATTCTTATTTTATTATTTCCAAGAGGTGAGCGTTCCATCCGTACTCACCAGATATAATGTTTCTCCGGCAACCACGGGCGGCACCGCCACATGGAATCCTAAATCGGTTTTGCGGATCAATGATCCGTCTTTCGGTGAAATTTCCAACAACGATTCATCCGCGCTGGTCACGATCAATCTGTTTCCCGCCATGACCGGCCCGTTCCACAGCAGGGAATTCTGTGTCAGCCCTTCCTTGTCAAAAGAAGACAAAGGTTTGACCCATGCCAGCGTGCCGGTATCACGGCCAATGGCCACCAGTTCGGCATTGGACGAGATAAAGAAAATCATATTGCCGGACAGCCACGGGCTTTTCGCGCCGCCAACATCATTAGTCCAGATACGTTGTCCGGTGGTCTGGTCAATACTCACGAATTTTCCGCCGTAGCTGATGGCAAAAATTCTTCCCTTATCAATAATCGGCAGGGCCGCGATATCGGGGAGCGAGGATGCACCGCCTGTTTGCAGGCTAGGGGACAGGGAATCGCTCCATGCCACCGCCCCGTTTTCCGCGCGCAGGGCGGTCAATTCGCCGGATGACATCGGGGCAATCACGATGTCATTGTCTACAGCAGGGCTGGCGGCGTAAATCAGGCTGGCAGATTCCGCAAGACCTTCATATTTCCACAACAGTTTCCCCGTGGATGCATCATAAGCCGCCAGATGATTATCCAGTGTCAGGACATAGACTTT
>DMIT01000078.1 GCA_003452275.1 Rhodospirillaceae bacterium
GTGAAGTTACAGACCTGCCAGTTATCTTCGGCGGAAAGTTGCAGGAAACGCTCCAGACGCGCGGAGGAATGCTCCGGCCCTTGCCCTTCGAACCCATGCGGCAACAACATAACCAGACCGGACATACGCAACCATTTGGATTCAGCCGAAGAAATATATTGGTCGATAATCACCTGCGCCCCGTTGACGAAGTCTCCGAACTGCCCTTCCCACAGCACCAATGCGTTGGGGTCAGCCCAGGAATAACCCAGTTCGAACCCCAGAACGGCGGCTTCGGATAGCGGGGAATTCAGAACTTCGTATTTCGCCTGTTTGTCGGAAAGATTGTTGAGCGGGGTATATTTTTCCTCTGTCTCCTGATCATTCACCACCGAATGACGATGGGAAAACGTGCCGCGTTCGCAGTCCTGACCGGACAGGCGCACCGGATGCCCTTCGTCCAGCAGGCTGGCAAACGCCAATGCCTCACCCATGGCCCAGTCAAATCCTTCGCCTTTGGCAATCATGTCTTTCTTGGCTTCGAATTGACGCGCGATTTTGGAATTGAGGTTGAATGTCGGTGGAACGGATGACAATTTGTCGCCCAATCTTTTGATAGCATCGGCAGTGATAGCGGTTGCACCGCGGCGTTCGTCACCATAGGCCGGTTTCAGTCCTGCCCACTTTCCTTCCAGCCAGTCGGCCTTGTTAACTTTATAGGTCTTGCTGGATTCAAACGCCTCTTCCATCTGTTTCATGAATGCGTCCACCTCGGCCTTTGCTTCGGCTTCGCTATACACACCTTCGGCAACCAGTTGGCGGCCATAAATCGAACGAACGGATTCTTTGTCCTTGATGGTTTTATACATGATCGGCTGGGTGAACATCGGCTCATCCCCTTCATTGTGACCATTGCGGCGGTAACAAATCAGGTCAATCACCACGTCACGCCCGAATGTCTGGCGGTATTCAATGGCCAGACGGGAAATGCTTGTCACGGCTTCCAGATCATCACCATTCACATGAAAGATCGGGCAGCCGAGCATTTTTGCCAGATCACTGGAATACGGGCCGGAGCGTGAGCAATCAGGCAAGGTCGTAAACCCGATCTGGTTATTAATGATGATATGGACGGTTCCGCCGACACTATAGCCCTTGAGTTCGGACAGCATCAATGTCTCCATGACCAGCCCTTGCCCTGCAAAAGCCGCGTCCCCATGGACAAGCAAGGTCAGAACTTCGCGGCGGGCGACATCGCCATAAATATCCTGTTTACCGCGCACTTTGCCCGTCACCACAGGGTTGACCACCTCGAGGTGCGACGGGTTGGGGGTCAAAGACATATGAACGGTCGCCCCCGCAATCTGGCGGTCATTGGAATATCCCATATGATATTTCACGTCACCAGACCCCGGAGTGCCTTCAGGGGTTGATGGCACGCCATTAAATTCGGCAAAAAGTTTGGTAAATGGTTTGCCCATGACGTTGGTCAATGTATTCAAACGCCCGCGGTGCGCCATACCAACCGCGACTTCACGTACGCCCAGCTCGACACCGCGGCGCGAGATTTCCTCAAGACATGGAATATAGGCCTCGCCCCCATCCAGACCGAAACGTTTGGTGCCGACATATTTGGTATGCAGAAAATCTTCCAACCCCTGCCCCGCGACTAATTGTTTATAGAATGTTTTCTTTTCATCCGCAGTAAACGCGGTTTGAAGATGCGTTTCAATTCTTTCTTCTAACCATGAGCGTTCCTCGGCATTCACCACTTGTTGAACTTCGACGCCGACATGGTTGCAATAAATGGCACGCAGTTTCGCGAGAAGTTTTTCAACCGTCACAGTTTCAAATCCCAATACGCCGCCCAGATAAACAGATTTATTGAGGTCGGACAGGCCATAGCGCACCGGATCAAGTTCAGGATGACCGGCTGGATGTTTCAGCCCCAGCGGGTCAAGTTGCGCCGCAAAATGCCCATACATGCGGAAGGCTTTGACCATCAGAACAGCCTGAATGGAATCTTTAAGCGCCGATGGGGACGCCGCAGCAGCGGCAGGCACATCGGATTTGTTGGCAGGCTTGGCCCCCTTGACGACTTCGTCCGCTGTTTTGACACCGAACGGCGCATTTGGTTTTTTGAATTCTTTGGCGGCCCAGCTTGCACCTGTCAGTTCGCTTAAAACAGCCTTTTCATCATCGCGCAACGTATCGAAAAAAGCGCGCCAGCTTGGATCCACACCGGATGGATTCTTCAAAAATTCGTTATACAGATTGGCGATATATTCGGCATTAAAACCGGTCAGAATGGATGACAATGCGGCGGCAGATGAAGACATTATAAATTCCTGTATGTGATATATAAATGTTAATGAGGGGGATATTAGCACGACCAACCGCCCAGAAAAGGGTTTTTTCTGGTTTTTAGGGCTTGTTTCGCTTCAATTTTTCTATTTCCGCGCGCAACGCGTCAATTTCGCGTTGCACCACGTCGTAACACTCATTGTCCGGCAACCCATAGGCCCCGCCTTTGCTGTCTGAATCAGCCAGAATACGTGCAGGGTTTCCAACCGCCACAGCATGATCCGGCACATCAAAAGTCACCACGGCATTGGCCCCGATTTTAGCCCCTGTGCCGATTTTAATATTTCCCAAAACCTGCGCACCGGCTCCCACGATCACATGGTTTCCGAGTGTCGGGTGGCGTTTGCTATGTTTCCCTTCGCCGCCTTTACCGCCTAAGGTCACATTCTGGTACAACAACACATTGTCACCAATCACCGCAGTCTCGCCAATGACCACACCCATTCCATGATCGATAAAAAGTTTCTTGCCGATCATGGCGGCAGGATGGATTTCGATCCCCGTCAGCATCCGCCCGACATGGGATATAAACCGCGCAAGAACGCGCCAATCATGTCGCCATAAAAAATGCGCCAGACGGTAAAAACCCAGAACATGAAAACCGGGATAGGACAATACGACATCCATCCAATGCGGGGCAGCCGGATCACGGTCACAAATTGATTGAATCACATTGCGCATTAAACAGACAATCCATCAAATAAAGCGGTCGACAGATAGCGTTCGGCACAGGACGGAATGATGACAATGATTTTTTTGCCTTTGTTCTCGCTCCGCAAGGCCACCTGAATGCCCGCATGTAATGCCGCCCCCGATGAAATGCCCACCGGAATCCCCTCGGTTTTGGCGACATAGCGCGCCATGGCAAAGGCTTCGTCATTGGTGACTTTGATAATTTCATCAATCAGGCTGGTATCAAGAATGGAGGGAATAAACCCCGCGCCAATCCCCTGAATTTTATGGGGAGCCGGTGCCCCGCCCGATAAAACCGGACTATCAAACGGTTCCACGGCAATCGTTTGAAAAGACGGTTTGCGCTGTTTTAAAATTTGCGACACGCCGGTTAGGGTTCCACCCGTTCCAACACCCGACACCAATATATCCGCCTGTCCTTCCGTATCATTCCAGATTTCTTCGGCGGTTGTCAGACGATGGATATCCGGATTGGCAGGGTTATCGAATTGGCCCAAAGTCCACCCTTGCGGAGTGGCGGCCAGAATTTCGGCGGCCTTGGCAATGGCCCCTTTCATCCCCTGCTCTTTGGGGGTCAGAACCAGTTCGGCACCCAGCAGAGCCAACATCTTGCGCCGTTCCACCGACATGCTTTCAGGCATGGTCAAAATCAGGCGATACCCTTTCGATGCCGCCACGAAAGCCAGTGCAATACCGGTATTGCCCGATGTCGGTTCAATCAAAATAGTTGTAGCGGGCGATATTTCCCCCGCCTGTTCTGCCGCCTCGATCATCGCAACCCCGATCCGGTCTTTGACAGATGATAACGGATTAAAGAATTCCAGTTTCAGCAAAAGGTCGGCACATACCCCCTTTTCCCGACTGAGCCGCGGCACCCGAACCAGCGGAGTCGAGCCAATCGTATCCACTATTGATTCATATATCTTACCACGATGCGCCATCAGAATGATTCCTTTACCTGAACATAACCAAATCCTGTTTCTCTATATCTGCCCCCACAGCCACGCAGCCCCGCGTACACCGGATGAGTCGCCGAATTTAGCGGGAACGATTTTTGTGTCCACCGTGTCGGAAAAGATATATTTTTCCCAGAGCTTCGGTACTTCGGTATAAAGGGCGGATACGTTGCTCATTCCGCCGCCGACAACGATGATATCGGGATCAATAATATCAATTACTCCAGCAATTGACCGCGCGAAACGGTCGAAATATCTGTCCAATGCGGCTTGCGCATCCGGCTGGCCTTTTTGGGCAGCGGCAACGATGTCATGGGTTGATAAATCCTGACCGGTGACACGATTATAATCCTCTTTAAAAGCGACACCGGAAATCCACCGCTCGATACATCCCCGTTTGCCGCAGTAACATTGCTGTCCGGGATATTCGGCATAGGTGATGTCGGATGTGAAATAATTGAGCCGGTCTTTATGAGCATATGTTTTCGAGATAACAGACGAAGGGTCGCGACCATTGTCAAAACGGTTCAAATGGATTTTCGGATCAGGCGCATAGACCACGGGGAATGGCAGAGGGTTATGCCCCCATTCGCCGCCAATACCGTTAATGCCGGAGACAGGATGGCCATTCACCACCACGCCCGCGCCGCATCCGGTGCCGACGATGACGGCGAAGACGACTTTGCGCCCTGCCCCGGCCCCGTCCGTCGCTTCGGACACAGCCAGACAATTGGCATCATTTTCGATTTTGACCTGACGGGATGTCGCGGCTTCCAGATCTTTATCCAGCGGATTACCGTTCAAACAGACGGAATTGGCATTTTTAACAAGGCCGGTGACAGAAGACACAGTGCCAGGGATACCGACCCCCAATGTGCCTTTTTGCCCTAATTCTTTTTCCGCTTCGTCCACCAGACGCGCCATATTTTTGACGCTTTCCAGATAGTCATTTTGCGGCGTCGGGACGCGTTTACGGTATAATTCTTTCCCGTTATCTTCGTTGAGGCAGATAATTTCCGTCTTGGTTCCGCCAAGGTCAATTCCGATACGCATGGACAATTATCCTTTCAATGTAGTGAGCAAATCATTCAACGCGCTGTCTTCAGCAGGAGAGATATTCAAATCCTTATACGCCGCCCGATCATTGATCGCCAAGGCAACATGCGTTGCCTTTTCCGATAACCATGAAAGATAGCCATTCCCCTCCTGCGCAACATCTTCCGCCTCTTCACGGAAAGCCTGTGCCACAGCAGTTGCAATCATCACCAGAGCTTTCCCGAAATGGGGCAACTCTTCCACGGTTCCTTGGGTAATGATTAAATCTTTGGCTTTCTTCACATCTTCCAGCACCGTATCGGTCTGGGTTGACCAGCGAGTCCAGTTGCCCTTTTGCCGCAACGCTTCAGATGCCAATTCAGCGCATAAGACTCCCAATTTATCGGACTGCGATAATTTTTTGAGGATTTTAAGCATCTGGCTTTCTTCCTGTTGCTCGGAGCCATCGCCGATATCCGTATCGTCAATCCCCGATATCCAATATCCGACACGCAAAAACAATCCGACTAACAAATCTTGATCGGCAGGCAGGAATCTTTGTAATTCTGACATTTTGAAACTCTGTACGGTTAAAATTGAACCTGAACATCCAGATTATCGGACAATAATTTAATCGCCTTGCGTTCCGATGGGCTGATGTTCAAGGAATAATCATGTGATGATTTCTGTTCGCCGCTAAACATGGCCACCAGACGATGAAGGAACAACGAAACATATATTTCCAGCTTGTTCAGCTTGCTGGCATTCTGGTCAAATTCGCAATAAGCCTGTGCAATCGCAATCGCGACCTCGATCAGATTTTGCTTATAGGCCAGAACTTCTTTGGGGTCGATAATGTCTTTCAAGGCATAGGTCAATTGCAGGCATTCATCCGGCACCTTATCAATATGATCGGCCCATTCCGCCCATTTTGGTTTATTGTTAAGGGTATTGAGCATCACCTCGTGCGCGAATTCACCCTTGACGGTATCTTCGACATAAAAGGTGACGATATTTTCCAAAGCCTTACGCTCCACTTCGGCAGATTCATCACCGCCGGTCTGGTCGCTTTCGGAAATATACAACCCCACCCGAAACGGCAGGCTGATGACGATATCTTGAAGATGCTGAGGCAATTTTGATAAATAATTCATGCCGATAGTTTACCGCAAAAGCCCTGCTCAAGAAAGGGGGTTTTTAACCAAAGCATCCAGCAAACTAGGAAAGCTGTGGCCCATCCGGCAGAACATACCCCTCGGAAATGCTCTGGATATCCAGCCACGCGGCTGCCCGCTCCAGCGACGCTGCGGCATTCCCGCGCATTTTGGCAACATTCTGGCGCAGATGGGCCGCATCTTCCGCCGGATGACAGGGAATAGCCCGCTGTTCGATAAAACTTCCCCGCACAAGCAAGGCTTTGGCAACCTCGATATTTGCCTTGGCGGCATTTTCAGCATAAATCGCCCCCACCTCACGATGACACGACAAGAAATGATCTCTTAAAGCAATGGTTGAGATATTTGGCCTATCTCCTTCTATATAATGAGGCTCACGGCGATCTATCTTATCATTCACAGCCTGGTAAATCTCTGCAAATTGCCCCAGACGCGTACGCTCACGATTGAATTTATCGATACTGGCCTGCAAAACATCCACCCATTCCCCTTGCAAGGAGAATTCACCAGCGTTAAAATCTTCAACTTCCTTGTTAATGATCTCAATCGCGAGATTGGTGCCGACCGTTGCATTATCGAAGGCAACGCGCATCGCGGCCCCATGCTCTGTATATTTTTGACGCCAGAATTCTTTATCCTGACACAGCCCCAGCCCGTAAAACCACATTAATTTATTCATTTCGAGATTGACCGAAATCATATCGTTGGATGCCTGAACCGTATCCAGCAAACAACCGACCAACGCCAATTGCAGAACGCAAAAGCGTTCATCCATACCCCCCTCTTGATTGAGTTGCGCTTCATCACCCAGCGCGTAGACATCAATATCGCCCTCGGCAGAACCGACCTCTCTCCAATAGGCTATTCCTTCTAACAAATTTTGCTGAACCATCACGCCCCTCATTCACATATTGTATAACATCCCACCCCGAATGGACAATAAAAAAAGCGGAGCCTCAGCCCCGCTTTTTCGAATAATTTCAATGACTAAGCCGCAATTGCTTTCAACATAGCTTCACCAAGATGAGCCGGTGTTTCAGCAACCACGAAACCAGCCGCTTTCATCGCTGCAATTTTGACTTCAGCTGTATCGTTACCACCGGAGATAATCGCACCGGCATGCCCCATACGCTTCCCTTTTGGAGCAGTCGCACCAGCAATGAAGCCCGCAATCGGTTTTTTCTTCGCATGGTTTTTATAGAAGTTAACACCGTCAACTTCTGCGGAACCACCAATTTCACCGATCATGATGATGGCTTCGGTTTCATCGTCGTTCAAAAACAGGTCGAGAGCGTCAATGAAGTTTGTTCCGTTCACAGGATCACCACCAATCCCGATACAAGTGGACTGACCAAGGCCAGCCGCAGTTGTTTGATGAACAGCTTCATACGTCAAAGTCCCGGAACGGGACACGATACCGACTTTACCGCGTTTGTGGATATGACCAGGCATAATCCCGATTTTACATTCACCCGGTGTAATCACACCCGGGCAGTTCGGGCCGATCAGGCGTGTATTGGAACCGGACAAAGCACGTTTGACTTTCACCATATCCAGAACAGGAATTCCCTCGGTAATACAAACAGCTAATTCAATTCCTGCATCAATTGCTTCAAGAATGGCATCTGCTGCGAATGGTGGCGGAACGTAAATTGCGGTTGCATTCGCGCCTGTTTCTTTAACCGCCTGAGCAACTGTATCGAACACTGGCAGATTTAAATGTTTTGTGCCGCCCTTACCAGGGGTCACACCACCAACCATTTTTGTTCCATAAGCAATTGCTTGTTCGGAGTGAAAAGTACCTTGTGCGCCGGTAAAACCTTGGCAGATCACTTTGGTGTTTTTGTTTACAAGTACTGACATTTTAATATCCTTTTCTGATTAAGCCGCTTGCAGCGCTTTTTTGGTTGCATCCACGATTTTGCGAGCGGCATCATCAAGATTGTCGGCAGCGATAATTGGCAGACCTGAATTATTCAGAATATCTTTACCCAATTGAACATTTGTACCTTCCAGACGCACAACCAACGGCACTGACAAGGACACTTCTTTCGCCGCAGCGATAATGCCGTTGGCGATAATGTCGCATTTCATGATACCGCCGAAAATGTTCACCAGAACACCTTTGACCTTTGGGTCGGACAGAATGATTTTGAATGCCGCCGTGACACGCTCGGTTGTCGCCCCGCCACCAACGTCAAGGAAGTTGGCAGGTTCCATGCCGTAATGCTGGATGATATCCATGGTTGCCATAGCAAGCCCAGCGCCATTCACCATACAGCCGATATTGCCGTCCATACGAACATAGGATAGTTCCCAATCTTTGGCTTCGCGCTCGTTTGGGTCTTCTTCGGATTCATCGCGCATGGACACAACAGTCGGCTGACGGAATAAAGCGTTGTCGTCAAAATTCATTTTCGCATCAAGCGCCACGACTTCGTTTTTATCTGTGACAATCAATGGGTTAATCTCGACAATTGAACAATCCAGTTCAACGAATGCTTTATAAAGTGACGCAAAGAATTTCTGTGCAGATTTAATCGCATCGCCTTCCAATTTCAGACCAAACGCCAATGTACGGGCATGATGACCTTGGAAACCTGCCGCAGGGTCAATCGACACTTTGGTGATTTTTTCAGGGTGTTTTTCGGCAACTTCTTCGATATCCATGCCGCCTT
>DMIT01000196.1 GCA_003452275.1 Rhodospirillaceae bacterium
ACTTTCCCGTTCTTTGGCGTGCAACCTGCGCTGGTCGATAATGAAGGCCATATTCTGGAAGGGGCCACCGAAGGGAATCTGGTCATTCTTGATAGCTGGCCCGGGATGATGCGAACGGTTTATAAAGATCATGACCGCTTTAAACAGACCTATTTCTCGACCTTTAAAGGCATGTATTTTACAGGGGACGGTGCCCGCCGTGACGAAGACGGATATTACTGGATCACAGGTCGCGTGGATGATGTGATTAACGTATCCGGCCACCGTCTGGGAACTGCGGAAATTGAAAGTGCGATTAATGAACATGCTGCGGTATCTGAATCCGCCGTTGTCGGTTTCCCGCATGATATCAAGGGACAGGGCATTTACGCCTATATCACCCTGCATGACGGCCTGACGATGACCGATGAGGTAAAGAAAGAAATCGTGCAAACAGTGCGTAAAATTATCGGGCCGATTGCATCACCGGATGTCATTCAATGGGCGCAGCATCTCCCCAAAACACGGTCGGGTAAAATCATGCGCCGTATTTTAAGGAAGATCGCCGCCAATGAAGTGGATAGTCTGGGGGATATTTCAACTCTGGCCGACCCCAGCGTCGTAGAAAATCTTATTCAAGGTCGTTCAGGTCTATAATCAGACCTGAACTGATTACATTTGGGGGCTTTGCAACATAGCCTGAAAAGCAGCCTTTTCCTGATTCGTTAAACGGGAATGTATGTTTTTGTCCTCAGATGTAGGAACACCTGATGTAAATGCGCGCACAAGGCTGCGCATCTTTTGTTCATCAATGCCCCTGCCGTTGTTATTATGCTGTTGCTGTTGGGAATAACTCATATTTTTTATCTATCCACACTTATAATTTCTCAATGTTGCGCTTTATATATTTTCAATAGGGCAAAAAGCAAGTTTTTTATGCTTTTCCGCAGCTTTCAGGCAAAAACCGCCTATAAACCCCTCCAAATGGCTCTACCCATTAGAGAAAGGTAATGTTAAATAACCCTATGATCGACCATTCTTCCCCCTTCCCACCATTCTTGAAACAAGCGGACAAGCCGCGTTTTGTGGTGGCGGAAATCACTTTCAGGTCAGCCCTAAAATTCCTCGACAGATGGATGCATTTTGAACGGACGTCTACCCCAGATCAGCATCTTCATTATTACGCCATTGAAAAGAACCCCCTCTCTATAGAGGAGATTCAAAAACAGATTGGTCAGCAGTCATCTGAATTTTGCAGACGATTAGAAAAGCTTGCGGCTCTTTACCCCATGCGGATTGAAGGATGGCACACATTACGCCTCTCTCCGCAAGTGACCTTCACTCTGGCCTTTGGGGATGTGATACGCGAATTGCCGCAGTTACAGACACCTGTAGATGAATGGATTCTGAATGATACCGAACCGTCAGAGATTTTATTTCAGAATATAAAACGCCTCAGTCAATCAGGCACTTATGTTTCCAGCATCGTTGCCACAGATGCCATTCAAAATGGCTTGCGTGAAACCGGCTTCACTATTCATACCGATAAAGGAACGACAACCGGCATTTTGACACAAGGCCCAACACCGTTCATGCTCAAAAAGAGCAGACCTGAAAAAGTTGCCGTGATCGGAGGGGGTATTGCGGGCGCGTCCATCGCTTATACTCTCTCGACCCGCGGCTGCGACATCACGTTATTTGAAAAAAACGGTCTGGCATCAGGCGGATCGGGAAATGATCGCGGTCTGTGCAATCCTCGTCTTTCCGCCGGCAAAGGGCCAGAGGCCGATTTTTATAGCCCCGCTTTCAATCTTGCCCACCGTCTTTTTGCAGAGCTATCACAAACAGATGATATAGGCTTCAAGGCCTGCGGCAGCCTCCATATGATTTTCGATGATAATAAAGACAAACGCTATCATGGATTCAAAAAAAATTGGGGATGGCATGATGACCATGCCCGTATCATCAGTGCCGCAGAATCATCAGACACGGCAGGGGTCAAAATTCTGCAACCCTCGCTTTATCTGGCAGGTGCAGGAATGGTATCACCCAAGAAAGCCACATTCCGTATGGCGGCCTCTGCAAAGATCGTGATGCGTGATGTGTCCCGTATCGAAGAAGACGGATCAGCATGGCGTATTGATGGAGAAGATTTCGATTGTGTTATTCTTGCCGGCAGCTTTGATGTCCTGAAATTCCCATACACTTGTATGCTACCGATTGAGAAGGTGCGCGGGCAAGTCACCTCTATCCGCACGACTCCCGTTTATAACCAGTTACAGACCAATCTCTGTTACGGAGGATATGCCTCGGTCGCCGAACAAGGCACAGCGATTTTGGGATCAACTTTTCAGACATGGATTGACGATCCCGCCTTAAGGCCTGAAGACGATCTAGACAATATAGATAAATTAAAAGCAGTGGCCCCCCATATCGCAGAAGGATTAAGCGTGACAGGCGGACGCGCATCATTCAGATCCGCTGCCAAAGACAGAGCGCCTGTCATCGGGCCGATTCACGGTGTCGAAAATTTATACATCTCGACCGCTCATGGATCACACGGCATTTTATCATCGATCATAGGGGCTGAATATTTGATATCAAAAATCATGGGTGACGCGCAAATTCTGCCGCGATCAGTAGAAAGATTTTTATCGCCGTCCAGATTTAAGCTTCACTAGGCTGCAAGCATTCTGCGGTTATCTGCCGATAACACAGATATCATCCCGTCCACGCAGCTGACGGAACGCAAACTTTGCAAAAGTTTCGGCTCGCGGAACATGCGGGTCAAACGGGATAAATATTGAAGATGGAGCGGGCCTGATTTTTCAGGCGACACAAGAGTCAGAACGATATCAAGCGCCCTGTCATCGACAGAAGGAAAGGCAACCGGACTTTCCAGCAATGAACAGAGGATATAAGGCGTATCAATATCTGCGGATACCCAATCGAAAACGCCGACACCATCCCCGATACCGATCATGGAATTTTTCAGCAAGTCATCAAGGGTGGAATGAGTGGTCACAGAACTTGTATTGATATCTTGTGAAATAACCCACGATAAATTCTTGATAATCTGGGACGGGTTATCGCCCTTTATTCCGAAACGCATTTCTGAAAAGTGAATATCATTTGCAAACATTCGCGGCGCTCCCTGTTTTTTCTTACATCCCTTTTATAGGGAATAAAGAGTGATTGCGACACTACCTATCCCGTTTTGCTAAAAAATCCACGAAAAAAATGCATAAAAAAACCGATTTTTTACAATCGGTTTTTTATCAACTCTACGCTTGTGATTTTTGCAATTTATTCGGCAGCGGCAGCCGTGGCAGCTTCCTCTGCCGGTTCAACCCAACCGATATTTCCATCGGTACGGCGATAAACCATATTCAAGCGGTTATTTTTCGGATTACGGAAGAGCAATGCGGATTGTCCGGAAAGATCCATGCGCATGACCGCATCGGATACACTCATTTTCTGAATATGCATCGCTGCTTCGGCGATGATGAGCGGATCATTGCCGTGTGGCACATCCTCATCCTCGACATCTTTATCGGACAAACCGTCAATTTCTTTAATCGCCAGAATATAGTCTCGCGCTTTGGTCAATTCGGCTTCCGGTGATTGTTCCAGACGCTCATGGTGGTCACGCAAGCGGCGTTTGTAACGCCCCAATTGTTTCGCCACTTTTTCCGCAGCAGAATCAAAGGCGGCATAAGCATTGGGCTCAATGGCACTGGCCTGCACCATAATATCCCGCCCCACACGCAATGACACATGGGATTTGATAAAAGAATGGCTCTCAGGGCTGAACGTCACGTTGACATCAATCGCCCGATTGAAATATTTGGAATTGATATCCTCCAAACGTGTGGTGACATGTGTACGCAGCGCGTCACCCACATCCATTTGTTTTCCGTGAATTGCGAGTTCCATAATTTGACTCCTTTGTTTTCTTATGATTGGAGAATTTAACCTTAACAGCCTTTTTATTGATGAATGGTTAAGAGACTGCTAAGAATGAGTATAGTTTTATTCTACCACGTGAAAAGTTGAACAAAAGATAAATCGTGCCCGAAAACATAAAAAATATTTCCAATTCCGATACAGATCGTCCTATCGGCGTATTTGATTCAGGGATTGGCGGTTTAACCGTGTTGAAAGCACTGCAACATCATTTTCCCCATGAATCCTTTATTTATATCGGCGATACTGCCAGATTGCCCTATGGGACAAAAAGCCCCGCAACCGTTGCCAGATACGCCGAAAGCCTGACCACAGAAATTTTGCGGCATGAGGTGAAAGCCGTGGTCGTGGCCTGCAACACCGCATCGACTCACGGGCTGCACGCGGTCAAAAATCTTGCCTCTCCTCTGCCGGTTATCGGCATGATTGATCCGGCGGCAAAAGCAGCCATAGCCGCGTCACGCAGCAAACATATCGGCGTGATGGCAACATCAGGTACGATCAAAAGCAATGCCTATCAAACAGCTCTGCTCCAGCACAATCAGAACTGCAAACTATCATCAGTTGCCTGCCAGATTCTGGTCGCCCTCGCCGAAGAAGGCTGGGCCGATGACGATATTGCAAGGGCCACCCTCCATAAATATCTCGACCCTATTTTTCATCAGGCCGATGCACCCGATACGCTGATTTTGGGATGCACCCATTTTCCGGTTTTTATCCCCCTGATTCAAGAAATGCTCGGACACTCTGTCACCCTGATTAACAGCGGCGAAGCCGCATCACATGATTTGCTGGATGTGCTGGAAACAAATACAAAAAGCACACAAGGGAAAACCGCTTTCTTCGTCACCGATGACCCGCACCGCTTTGCCGACAATGCGGCAAAATTTTATGACGATAGAATTTCAGCAGATGATGTTACGTTGATTGACATCCGATAAATCGAGCCTAACGGCAACTACATCCCGTTACTTTGTTTCATTTGCAGCAGTTGCGCCGGTTTAATTTTCGGTGACTTGCCGCCCCCGCCTTTGCCGCCGCCGAAACGTTCATTGTCTTTCATTTCTTTTTCAAGCAAAGCGTCAATATCGGGAAGACGCCCCTGTTCCAGTTCCATCACGCAGGAACGGAAAAAGTTACAGCATTTTTCTTCCCATCCATACATTTTACCGCGCCAGTCTTCTCGTTTGATGCGCAGATCAATGACATCCCATTTGTCATGATGCGGCGTTCCTTTCAACCACAACATTTGTTCGATGGGTGGTTTTCCGGGTTCGGGATTATCATAGAAAATCTGTAATTCGGCTTCTAATTCTTCGCCATCGGGATTCATCCGTACTTCGGCGCTACACGTTTTACCACTGGCATTATCGCTGGCAGACCATGGGCATGTCTCGTAAGAGCCGAGTATATAACCGACTCCTAATTTCTGCAAAAATTCTGATAATGGTAAACGCATGACTATTCTCTAGCGGATTTACGGGGTTTCTTCAACAACTGAATGCAGCACGCCATCTTTCAACTCGATAGAAATTCTGTCATTTTTGTGGATTCCTGCCGCCGAGGTTAACGGTTTTCCGCCCGAATCGCGGATAAGGGCGTAGCCGCGCCCCAGAACCGACTTGAACGACAAAACCTCCAGCAGCTGGGACAGGCTTTGCAATTTGTTGTCCTCCGCGCGGATATAATGGGAAAATGAACGCCCCAGACGGTCAGATATAAAATCAAGACTTTTAGCCGCCATATCTATTTTTTGCTGCGGACTGATCAGACGTGAGGAGAGTTTTATCAATGACTGGGATGCGAGTTGTGATCGTCTTTCCAGACTATGCGACAAGCGGGATGACAGGTGATCCAGTTTTTGCGACCGTAATTCCAGCAATCTTTCAGGACTGGCCATCCGCGCGACCAGATGCCCCAAATGATCGCGTTTTATGCCGATCTGGCGACCGAGCGATTGGGACAGCCGCCTGCTGCAATCCTCCACGAAAGCCTGTATCTGGATCCGTTCCGGCACCGCCATTTCTGCCGCTGCTGTCGGGGTCGGCGCGCGCAGGTCGGCGGCAAAATCAATCAATGTCGTATCCGTCTCGTGTCCCACGGCGGAAATCAAGGGAATAAAGCTATTCGCCGCCGCCCGCACCACATTTTCCTCATTAAACGGCATCAAATCTTCGAGTGATCCACCGCCGCGCGCCACAATCACCAAATCAGGACGACGAATTTTGCCTTGCTCGGGCAGGGCATTGAACCCGTCAATCGCAGCGGCAATTTCCTGCGCCGCACCATCCCCCTGTACCCGTACCGGCCACACCAACACCTGACGCGGAAACCTGTCATGCAAACGATGCAAAATATCGCGGATAACCGCCCCCGTCGGTGACGTCACAACGCCGATGACCTCGGGCAAATAAGGCAATTTCTTTTTACGCGCCGGATCAAATAACCCTTCGGCAGCCAACCGTTTTTTACGGTCTTCGAGCATTTTAAGCAAAGCACCCGCGCCCGCCAGTTCCATATGCTCCACCACCATCTGGTAATTGGAACGTGCCGGATAACTGGTGATACGTCCTGTACAAATCACATCCAGACCTTCCTCGGGACGGATTGCCAGTTTGGCAAGCGTGCCTTTCCAGCAAATGATATTCAGGACAGAATCGGCATCTTTCAGATCGGAATATAAATGCCCCGATGTATGCACCTTGACCTTTGACAATTCCCCGCGCACGCGCACGCGAGCATAAGTATCCTCCAGCGTTCTTTTAAGAGAAAACGCCAATTCGGAAACCGTTAATTCAGGAATATTATTGCCAATTGTCATACGCCATATAACGTCAAATGATCCCTGATGACAACGTGGTTTATGACCTGTTAGCTTTTCAGGGGCGGGAGAAATGATTATCATAATATGAGCTTCCTTTTCCTTTGTCCGATTGTGGGGTATAAAGGCGTTTTACTGCACCCCGAGAGATACCGTATGAAACCGTTTATTTATCTGATCCAGCTATTCATATTGGCATGGCTGGTTACTCCCTCCCTGTCCCACGCCCAGCAATCAGGATATGTCGGGATGCATCACCTGAAAACAAAAGCGGCCCCTGCGCCTGCTGTCGCAGAAACCCCTGCTCCGGAAGAAGAGACAACCACCACCGCACAACCATTGCCTGTTTATAGGGCCTTGTCCCCCAAAGATGCCCTTATTAAGCAAGAGGATCTTGAAAAATGGGATCATATGAACGAAGCCGCATTGGCGACATCGGACAAAGACATTCAAAACTTGATCCATGTGATTGAATCGGATCGCGGGGCGGTTCCGCCGCAGGGTTTATTTCTGGCTGCCAAATCACTGGCGGATAAACATATGATGGAACAAGCGGCGGTTTATTATTTTGTCGGACAATTGAGATTGAATTTCGATATGGCCCGCTGGCCCGCCATTCAGAATAAAGATGATGTCAAACGTCTGGCAAAAGAACATAAAAAGTCACCCGACCAGATGTCCCCCAATCTGGATACGGAACCACGCATAGATAACCCGCATCAGGGCATCCGGAATTTGGCGGATCAGATCGGCGCCCCCATCATTTCATGGGTTTTAAAAGACCCCGCCCGGATGAATAAAATGATTGCACAAACCAAAGAATGGGATATCAGCAGCCCCTACGAATATCTGCCCGACTATGATCTGACCGATGCTGTCCCTTTTAACAAATGGGATAAATTACTAACCAGAAACCGTGAACTTTATTTCACGCAAATAGTCGAATGGGCAAAAATAATGTCCAAGGTCAGGAGATAGAAATTTTTGGTTTGCACATGTCGTTGATTTCGGTTTCAACGCGCGCAAATTCAGCCAACAAAGCCTCAATGAGGGTCTGGTCAATCATATTGTCCTCTGCCAATTGCTGCGTTCTTTTCGCCATGTCCCCCAACGTCAAGGCTCCGGCGGAATAGGCCGCGCCTTTCAAAGAATGGGCCGTTTCCACAAGCTGTTTCATGTCCCGATGCTTTGCTGCATCTGCCATGTGATCTGCCAAGGGGCGCATCATAACCGGAAACCGCGCCAGCATTTTAAAAGCCACCTCGTCCAGCAGTCCCATTTGTTCCTGTAAGGCCTGCATATTGATCACAGCATTCGGATTGGCTAGCTGGTTATTCTTCAAATGGACACTGATTTTCTCGATCAACCCTTGTTCAATCAGCAAATCTTTGAGGGTTTGCAAGGTCACGGGCTTGGTTAAAATCCGGTCGAATTGTGCGGTCAATAAATCATCGCGTGACGCAGCAATCGTATCACCGCTTAACAAAACCACCTTACATCTTTTGGCATGGGCAAATCTGGCGATATCAAAACCGGAACAATTGGGCAGATGCAAATCCGCAATCACCAGATCATAACGCGTTTGATCCAGTTCCCGTTTGACATGATCCCCGTCAGGTAAAGCAGTGACAATCCCTCCCAGAACTTCCAGTTGTCTGGAAAGCACTTCGCGCACACTATCCGTGTCTTCGACCAGAAGGATTCGGGGATGATGCATGAGTTACAGCCTTGACAGAGTTCAGCTAACATTCTAGCCATTAATCTATCAGTAAAAGATTAAAGAAGTGGAATGTTATTATGGGATACAAAGTCGCAATTGTCGGTGCCTCGGGAAATGTCGGTCGGGAGATGCTGGCAACCTTGAAAGAACGTAATTTTCCTATTTCCGAAATTGTGGCTCTAGCCTCTTCCCGTTCCGCCGGAAACGAAGTGTCTTTCGGGGATGATGACCTGAAAATTCAGGATTTGGCCAAATATGACTTTAAAGGGACTGATATTGTCCTGTCATCCGCCGGCGCGAAAGTATCTGCCGAATTTGCGCCGCGTGCCACCGCCGCGGGGGCAGTGGTGATTGATAACACCTCCCATTTCCGCATGGACCCCGATGTGCCGCTGGTCGTGCCAGAAGTAAACCCCGAAGCCATTGCCGATTATAAAAAGAAAGGCATTATCGCCAACCCGAATTGTTCCACCATTCAAATGGTCGTTGCCCTTAAACCACTGCATGATGCCGCAAAGATCAAGCGCGTGGTCGTATCGACTTATCAATCCGTATCCGGTGCCGGCAAAGAAGCCATGGATGAATTATTCAACCAGACCCGCGCGATTTTCATGAACGGATCACCGCAAGCCAGTGTCCTGAAAAAACAAATCGCGTTCAACGCCATCCCACAAATCGATGTATTTATGGATGATCGCCGCACCAAGGAAGAATGGAAAATGGATGTGGAAACCCGCAAAATCCTTGATAAAAATATCAAGGTTTGCGCCAATTGCGTCCGCGTTCCGTCTTTCATCGGACATGCCGAAATGGTCAATGTCGAATTTGAAAATGAACTGACGGTTCCCGATGCCATGGCTCTCCTGCAAAAAGCGGCAGGTATTCAGGTGATTGATCTGGAAACCGAGATGGAATTCGTCACCCCTGTTGAAATTCAGGGCGAGGACAGCGTATTCATCTCCCGTCTGCGCGAAGACACCACTGTTGAAAACGGCCTGAATTTCTGGTGCGTATCCGACAATCTCCGCAAAGGCGCCGCATTGAACGCCGTCCAGATCGCAGAGCTTCTCATTCGTGATTATTTGAAGAAATAGATTGCTACTTAAGACTCTTTTGCAAAGACTTCATCTCTTCTATTCTATCTTGTAACAGACGTTTCAGCGCATCACGCAAATAGGGCTCGATATTGGAATCGCCCTGAGGCGATGTGGAAACAATCTGATTATAAAGCATCCGCGTTTCAGGCGTTACGTTCACCGTAATCGTATGTTCGCTTAGGCGATCATCTATGATGTCACGGATAAAACCGCTGACATTAATGTCCATATCCTGCAATCGGTCATACTGATCATGCCGGATAACAAGGCATATGCTCTTTAAATCTTTTGCCATGGTCACTCCTTTCAGCCATTATATAGCGTAGTCATTAACTATATAATAACATATATTTTTATGTATTATTAATGATTATTATATATATTTATATAATATTATATATTTGTATTTAACGAAAGGAACAAATACATGGTAATTGAGTTGGGGTTATATCTTCTTTTAGCTGCTGGCGTTGTCTTCCTGCTAACCAAGTTTCTGGTCAATGTGGGATCTGATGAAATGGCCATTATCGAGCGCCGCTTTATCGGAGAAGAGTTAGAAGCCGGTCGCGTTTTTGCGATGGGAAATCAGGTCGGGCTGAAAGCCGAATATATGGCTCCGGGACTTCACTTTATCATGTGGCCGATTGTCAGCGTTGTTTCAAAACCTGCGTTCCTGACCATCGGAGCCGATGAACTGGGGATTGTCGAGGCAACGGACGGCGCACCACTTTCTGCCGGACGTATCTTTGCCGATGACCCTGCAGGAAATGTACATAACAACTTTCAGGATCCTGTCGAATTTCTACGCAACGGTGGTATTCGCGGGAAACAATTACGGTTCTTGACCAACGGAACATTTAAAATCAATCCGTATTTATTCAAAGTCACAAAAATCAAGAAAACCGTGATTCATGAGGGCAAAATCGGTGTTGTGACAGCGATGGACGGCGATGCACTGGAAGCCGGACGTTTGCTGGCACGTAGCATTGACGGCCACGCCTATTTCCAGCGCGCCGATAGCTTCTTAAAAGGGGGTGGACAAAAGGGCCCACAGATCGACTTCTTGCGTCCGGGGACTTACAACCTGAACACAGAAATATTTAAGGTGGAGATTCACGACGCCATCCAAATTAGCGAGAATGAAATCGGTATTGTCGAAGCCAAAGACGGATTACCGATGGATTCATCAGATGTGGTGGTTAAAACACCTGAAGGCCATAACAACTTTCAGGATGGGCAGTCTTTCCTTAATAACGAAGGCTATCGCGGCCCTCAGGAGAAAATCCTGACCCCTGGTACTTATTATATCAACCCGTATCTATTTTCGGTATCCATCCGCGAACAGATCAAGGTTGCGCGTGGTGAAGTGGCCGTTCTTATTTCCAACATTGGCCGTGATCCATCCGAATATATACCAGAAAACGGAACCCCGAATATTGAAGGTGCCTATGAAGAAAGTGGTCGTATGCGTCATGTGGTGCCAAAAGGTTATCGGGGCATTCAAAAAGAGGTATTAGGCCCTGGTGCTTATAACATCAACCCGCTGGCTTATACCTCTATTATTATTCCGACCACGACACGTTCCGTAGACTGGAGCGCAGAACGCGGTACGCGGGGCTCAGGATTTGACCCGTTCAAGGTAGTGTCCTACGATGGTTTCCCGATGCAGATCGAGGTGCGATGCCAGTATCGTGTTCTACCGGAAAACGCGCCATATGTTGTGCAGAAACTCGGAACCATTTCCGAACTGGAAGCCAATGTTATCCATCCGCAAATTGACGGTATCTTTCGCGCACAAGTCTCCCGTTCCCCTGCGATTGCCTATCAGCAGAATCGGGCGGAAGAGCAAAAAGGTGCCGAAGATGCGGTGCGTGCCGACTTAAGCAAATATCGTGTCGAAGTCGTATCCGTCATGATTACCAATATTCATTTGCCCGAGGCGTTGATGCAGACAACACAGCAAAAGAATCTGGCGGAGCAGGAAAAATCCATGTACGACGCCAAGAAAGATGCCGAACAGCGCCGTATCGAATTCGAAAAAACAAAAGCCGAAGCCGATGCACAGGTTGCGATTATCACAGCCGAGGCAGGCATTAAAGTTGCGCAGCATGAAGCTCGTCAGACGGAAGAACGTGCCCGCGGTGATGCAGCCAGAATCAGAATGATGGCCGAAGCCGATGCGTCTCAGACCACGCAAGTGGGAGATGCCGAGGCTGGCGTTATCCGTTCCAAAGGTGAAGCACAAGCAAAAGCATACCAAGATCAGGTCAACGCATTGACTGCCCAAGGTGTGACAACTGTAGAGGTTATCAAAGCCATCTCTACTGCAGGACTGAAAATTACCCCTGATATTCAAGTATCGGGTGGAATGAACGGCTCAGGCGATATGTCCGGACTGGTGCAAGTCTTGCTCGCGCAAATGGTTAAAAATAAAGACGCCGCATAACCAAACTCAGTTCGTTCCTCAAACATAAAAAAAGCCCCGATCATGTAATCGGGGCTTTTGAATACTATACCACAGAGACGCAGAGCTTCAAAGAAATGAAGCTATAGTCTCATTCAAATCAGAATCCGTCATTCTG
>DMIT01000019.1 GCA_003452275.1 Rhodospirillaceae bacterium
GGGGAGAGGGCTAGGGTGAGGGGGAGGCTAAGGGGTTAAATTTTTTTTCACCACAAAGTCACAAGGGACACAAAGAATCACAAAGTTCTCCATCCAATTGTCACCCTGAATAAAATGAAGGATCCCCCTTGATCGTAAGATGAGATTCTTCGCTTTGCTCAGAATGACAGTAAAAAAGGGGCTTTGTAACTTTGTGGTAAAAAAAATTTATTCTGCTGTTTTGTTTTCGTCCTTTAAATAAGAAGAATACAAGGTTGCGGTAATAATCAAGAATAATCCGATCAATTGAATTGATGTGGGAATTTCGCGCCACATCATATAGCTCAATAATCCTATCCAGATCATTTGCGTATATTGGAATGGTGTGTTGAAAAATAAAGGAGCTAAACGATAGGCCGAAAATAATAATTGTGCCCCGAAGAAAAAGAAAATGCCGGCGGTAATAGTTGGGACAAAATCGTTTGTTGGCATGGGCGTAAACCCGTTAAAAATCAAAATCACTGTTGAAATGAGGCCTGCGGTCGTCAGCGTATAAAACGGAAAACAGATTGTGTCATCTTTCGGCATGTAACGCATCACGATGACGTTTGCGGCCCAAAACACACAGGATAAAAGCACGCATAAAATAGCCGTTAAATTCTGGGTGTATTCGGGTTGGGTGACAAGCGCGATGCCGATAAATCCGACAACGATAGATATCCATCCCTTCACAGGACATTTTTCTTTCAAAATAAAATGCGCGGCAAGCGTCATCAGAAAAGGTGAGCAATAGCCTAGCATCGTATAAGTGGCAACTGGCAAATGGATTAAGCCGTATAGTCCGATATAGGCTGACAATGTTTGTAGTATGCCGCGCACCAATTGCAAAAGCGGGTAATGTGTTTTGAGGAGATGGATACCGCCTTTATAGAGAGACAATAAAACGAAGAGAGGAATGCAAACAATGGCCTCTAAAAACAAAATCTGGGCGAGGCTGTAATCGGATAAAACGGTTTTCCATGCGACGAGGCCAATAGCAATCAACAGGTAGCCCGCGATGGAATAAAAGGCGGAGCGGGGATAGTTTGTGGACTGAAAAGTGGTCATTTAAATCCTCGCGTTAAATTTTAGTGGTCCAAAAATCTTTTGGCTCAAGCGTCTTTCCCTCACCCAACCCTCTCCCAGGGGGAGAGGGCTTTAGAGGGGGCGTTAGACCATTGCCATGCCGCCGTTGACATGGAGGGTGGCGCCTGTGACGTAGCCTGCTTCGTCAGATGCGAGATAGGTGACGGCAGCAGCGATGTCGCCGGCAGAGCCCATTTTGCCCATCGGGATGGTGGATGAGATTTTGGCTTTTTGGTCGTCGGTCAATATTTCGGTCATGGATGTTGCGATGAAGCCGGGGGCGACGCAATTGACGGTGATGCCGCGGGAGGCGATTTCTTGTCCCATAGCTTTTGACCAGCCGATCATACCGGCTTTGGAGGCGACATAGTTACATTGGCCCGGGTTACCCATGACACCGACAACGGATGCGATATTGATGATGCGCCCGAAACGGCGTTTCATCATGCCGCGTTGCACAGCCTTTGCGAGTTTAAAGGTGGCGGTCATATTGACGGCAATCACCTCGTCCCATTCTTCGTCTTTCATCCGCATGGACAGATTGTCGCGGGTGAGGCCAGCGTTATTCACGAGAATATCCACCTGTCCCATGGCTCTGTCAGCATCAGCAACCAATGCGTCAACTGCACCGTCTGCGCCGAGGTCAGCAGGAAGAACGAAGACGCGTTCTTTGAGGTCGGCAGCGAGTGCATTCAGTTTATCAACGTTACGGCCAGAGATACCAACAGTTGCGCCTTGGCCATGGAGTGCGCGTGCGATGGCCTCGCCAATGCCGCCTGTGGCCCCTGTCACGAGTGCTGTTTTTCCGGTGAGATTAAACATTCTATTTTTCCTTTTTTAAGTTGATAATTCTAATCGAGTGTTTCTTGGCTGACTGGATCCCAGCTTTCGCTGGGATGACAGTTATTTTAGTTTGTTAATCAACGCTTCGACTTGCTCAGGCGTGCCGATGCTCTCTGTCGCGACGTCTTTCTCAATCCGTTTGACGAGGCCTGATAATACTTTGCCTGCGCCGAGTTCGATCATTTCTGTGATGCCTTGTTCTTTCATCCACATGACAGACTCTCTCCAGCGCACTGTGCCTGTCACTTGTTCAACAAGCAAGCGGCGGATGATGTTTGGATCAGAAACGGCGTTGGCGGTGACGTTGGCAACAATCGGGACGCAGGGAATGGCGATGGTTGTGTTTGCAAGAGCTTCTGCCATTGCATCCGCAGCGGGTTGCATCAATGTGCAGTGGAAAGGCGCGGAGACTGGGAGTTGCAGGGCGCGTTTGGCACCTTTGGCGGTTGCCAGTTCCATCGCGATGGCGACCGCTCCTGTATGGCCTGAAATCACAACTTGTCCTGGAGAGTTATCATTTGCAGAGGCAACAGTTTCACCGTTTAATGCTTTGGATGTTGCTTCGGCAGTAATGGCTTGTACATCTGGTAAATCCAACCCGAGGATCGCCGCCATTGCGCCGACGCCGACGGGGACAGCCTTTTGCATAGCCTGCCCGCGCAGTTTCAAAAGTTTTGCGGCGGTGGCGATGTCAAAAGAACCGGCAGCGGTGAGCGCAGAATATTCCCCGAGAGAATGCCCCGCGAGAAAAGTTGTTGCCTTGGTCAGGTCAATGCCGCCTTGTCCGGTCAGGACTTTGACAATCGCCATCGAAACCGCCATCAAAGCCGGTTGGGTGTTTTCGGTCAGATTAAGGTCGCTTTCTGCGCCCGAGGTCATCAGGGCGAATAATTTTTGCGACAGGGCGTCATCGACCTGTTCGAAGACTTCGCGGGCTTCGGGGAAGGCGTCTGCCAGATCTTTTCCCATTCCGATAAATTGTGAGCCTTGGCCCGGAAATATGAGTGCGCGCATACTGATTCGCTCCTTTTAAGTATCTAAACCGCATTTATAGGGCGGGTTTCAAAAAAAATCCACAGGGGACGGGCGGAAAATCCTTTTTAAAGTCAATCCCTTGCCGTTATGCACAATATAAAACGTTCCGTATTAGATGTTGCCTATTTGCAACAGGGTTCGAAATGGTGTAGGGTAACTTATCTCGCGAGCATGAATTAAGTTTCTTTTGTTCTTTTTATAGAATGAATTGGCAATAAAATTACTAGATTTGTGCGGAGAATGAACATTTCTACCTGCGTAAGTTTTATGAATGTGCGGAAAAAAGGGACATAAACAATGACAAAAAACGTCAACCACATATTTACAGGAGGTATTAAAATGAGTTGTTCAATCATCCACCAAAATATCAAAGCCATTCTGGAAGAAGGCGGAACGGCCTATTCCACGATTGTCGAGACGGGCGGGGCGCCCAATATGGATTATGCGGGTTATTGCTGCCATGTCTCGCTGAACCGTCTGCGCCAGTCGTTGAATCAGCCCAATATGACATCCGACCGTCTGGAAGGTTTATTGCGCCGCGCATCGCGCAAACACACAATCGAAAATACCGATAAGGACTGGGCCTATGTCATGGCCAGATATCTGACCCGTCAGGTCAATGCCAATGATGTTCATCGAATTTAACCCTTTTAAAAAGCCCTCTTCCCCGGGGCTTTTTTTACGGGCTTTGGCCCTTGCGCAGGTTGGCAAAAACTGGTTAGCTTTTAACCATCATGACCACATATCATCCGACCGCTTTGCATACCGAAATCCTGCGCGCCCGCACCCGTGTTTATAGGGCGGGAAAGCCGACGCCGCTGCAAGAAATTATTTTGCCAGATATTGATGCGCAGGTATTTGTAAAGCGCGAAGATTTGTCGCCGATCAATGCCTATAAATGGCGTGGGGCGTATAATTGCACCGCGCAACTGGTCGAAAGCCAGCAGGTAAAAACGGTTGTCGCAGCCTCTGCCGGCAATCATGCGCAGGGTGTTGCTCTGGCCGCCCGTATGCTGGGGGTCGAGGCCAAAATCTTTATGCCGGTTTCAACCCCGCTGATGAAACAGAAAGCCGTTAAATTACATGGCGGACATCATGTCGAAATTATCCTGACCGGCGATACATTCGATCAGGCGTCAGACGAGGCCAAAAAATATGTGGCAGAAAATAATCTGGCCTATGTTCACCCGTTTGACGACCTCCATACCATCGCCGGACAAGCCACCATCGCCGACGAGGTGATGTTGTCGGGTGAGGCTCCGTTCGATTATGTGTTCGTGCAGATTGGCGGCGGCGGCATGGCATCAGGTGTTTCATCATGGATCAAGGCCCATCATCCGCAAACCAAAGTAATCGGGGTCGAAGGCGTGGGGCAAGCCAGTATGGAGGCCTCCCTCAAGCGCGGGGAGCCGGTCACGCTGCATGATATTGATACATTTTGTGACGGGACAGCCGTCAAACGCCCCGGCGATCTGACCTTCCAGATTTGCAAAACCTATCTGGACGGCATGGTCACCGTGACCAACGAAGAAGTATCGGCGGCGATCCAGCAATATTGGGAATCCAAACGCGTGATCCCTGAACCCGCAGGAGCCATGGGACTGGCAGGATTTATAAAATTTGCCCGCGATCATTCACAACTGATTGCCGGCAAAAAAATTCTGGTGATCTTGTGCGGGGCCAATATGGATTTCAGTAAACTGGCGCTGATTTCAAGCCAGTCGGCCATCGGCGCGCAGCGTCGCAAATATCTGCGTTTTCATTTGAATGAAAAAAACGGCAGCTTGCTCGGCTTGCTTGATAGCATCTTCGCGGATGTGAATGTCACCGAATTCCAGTATGGCAAAATCTCGGAAACCGACGGTTATCCGGTGATCGCGTTCGAAGCGGTGCCGGACAAAATGGACGCGCTCTATGCCGAACTGCGTAAAAATAATATCGCCTTTGAAGACGTGACCGATGACCCCGATGTGCGTTATCGCGTGATTAATTATAATCCGGCACTCTTCCAAAACCCCGTTTTGCTGCATATCCATTTCCCCGAACGCAAGGGGGCCTTGCGCGAATTGATGCGCAAAGTGTCGGGTTTCGCCAATCTGTGCTATTTTAACTATGCTTATTCGGGTGAAAATATCGGGCGTGCCCTGATGGGGTTTGAATTGCAATCAGAAGATGATCGCGCCAAACTGGATGAAGCGATTGCAACATCCCCCGTTGAGGGGAAACCGGTTCCGGCGGATGCGGCAAGACGTATTTTGGCCACGAAATAAACGAGTCGACACGAAAGTTTTTTAATACGAAGCTTTCACAAAGTTCTTTTTTTGTCATGGCAATCCATAGGAGGATGTCTAGCCCCAGATAATCCATCCAATGAGCAAACCTATCAGACTGCCTATAAATCCGCCTGATAGGGCAACAGCAAAATAGGCGATTGCATAAATAGATTTATCATCTTCCATCAAAAACTCCCTCAAAACTGGCGTCGGGGAGTTAGAAAACCTATCAGCGAAAGGTCATATACGCCTTTACCCTTACGGGTTGGACATACGCGTATATCTCCTATGCTGTTAGTTGCGCACT
>DMIT01000020.1 GCA_003452275.1 Rhodospirillaceae bacterium
TTGATGATGGATTTTGCGGTTTGCAAGTCGGTTTCGGTCTGGTTATGGTCTTCAAACGTGCGTTTCCAGAAGGTTTTCTCGTCCGCAGTGGCATTTTGCAGCGCATAAATGACCGGGGAGGTCATTTTACCCTCGCGGAAATCATCGCCGACAGTTTTGCCCAATTGGGCTTCGTCGGCCTGATAATCTAGCAGGTCATCGGCAATCTGGAAGACCATGCCCAGATGGTGTCCGTAATCGCGCAGGGCTTTCTGGGTTGATTCGTCCTTGCCGGCAATCACAGGGCCGATTTCACAGGCGGCGGCGAACAGGACGGCTGTCTTGGCTGCAATCACCTCAAGATATTGATCGAGTGTGGTTTCCAGCTTGCTCTGGATCGAAAGCTGCAAGACCTCGCCTTCGGTAATCACTGCGGCGGCGTTGGACAGGATGCGCAAGACATCGATTGATCCGTCCGCAACCATCAATTCAAAGGCGCGCGAAAACAGGAAGTCGCCGACCAGAACGCTGGACTGGTTACCGAAGACGGTATTGGCCGATGGTTTGCCGCGTCGTTGGTCGCTTTCGTCCACCACATCATCATGGAGGAGGGTCGCAGTATGGATAAACTCAACCGCCGCCGCCAGACGATAGGGGCGGGTTGTCTCCGCGTCAAACAGGCGGGTGGCCGCAAGGGTCATCAACGGGCGGATGCGCTTGCCACCGGATGCGATCAGGTAGCCGGCCAATTGAGGAATCAACGGTACGCTCGATTGCATATTGTCGATAATCAGGGCATTGACCTGCGCCATGTCCTGTTTCATTGCCAAGGTCAGGTCATCAAGGGCAGTGGCAGAGGCATCGGAATTGCTTAATTTTACGGCTAAAGTCATAAATAGGCTTATAGCCTGTCATCATCCAGTTGCCAAGATGTCCTTTGCCCCTTACAACCAATTTTATGAATGTCGAATTACCTCTTTCCCTCCGCGCGATGATTGAAAGCCGGGTTTTAGAAAAATATCCTGTCTCCGCCCTGACCGAGGCGGCCATGGGCGTTTCGGGCCGTTACCGGCGTGAAGGCGCAAAGGCCCATGACTTCCAGATCGCCAGCGAGGTCGAGGCTTTATCGTATCTGGCGGCCCGTATGCCCGCAACCTATGCCGCGAACAGGATGGTCATGGCGGCGATTGCGGCATCCTATCCGGACTTTGCCCCGCAATCGGTTCTGGATATCGGGGCTGGCCCCGGAACATCGACGCTGGCCGCCCATCATGCTTTTGACGCTATCGACAGGTCGCAACTGGTGGAACCGAATGCCCATCTGAGAAAAGCCGGCATTGATCTGGTGTCACCAGAGTTCACGAACGCCAGATGGGACGCGGCAAAGGCCGAAGATTTCCATCCGGACGGGACATTTGATCTGGTTATTGTGTCCTATGTCCTCAATGAAATCGCCCCGCAAAAACTGGGGCTGTTTATCGAAAAACTGTGGAATGCCTGTTCCGGCGTAATGATGATACTGGAACCCGGCACACCGCAGGGCGCGGGAATTATTGACATTATCCGCAATGGCGCCATCGCCCGTCATATCAATATCCTTGCGCCATGCCCGCATGCGAATGAATGCCCTTTGGCGGGGATCGAAACGCGGTGGTGTCATTTCTCGGTGCGCACCAGCCGTTCGAAACTGCACAAAACGCTGAAAGGCGGAGAAGCCGGATTTGAAGACGAGAAATTCTCGTATATCGTCCTATCGCGCCATAAAACAACGCCGCCGTACTATCGTTTGATCGGTCATCCATCTGGCACCAAGCTGCGCGAGATGCAGGTCTGTAGTCCGAAAGGGGCCGAGACATTGCAGGTTTCGAAATCACATCCGCTGCATAAATTGTCCAAAAAACTGGAATGGGGGGATGGGTTTGACATCTGATGAAATCACGGTTCTGGGGCAAAAGGTACGCTTGCTGCAACTGGCGGCAGGCGGGTTCCGTACGTCACTGGATAGCGTCATGCTCGCCGCCGCTTGCCCGGCCAAGGCGGGCGATCATGTGCTGGACATGGGGTGCGGCGTCGGCGGGGCATCGTTCTGTCTGTTGCATCGTGTCCCCGATATCCGCCTGACCGGCATTGAATGGGAACCGGCCTATCTGGATTTGGCCAGACAAAATGCCATCCTGAACAACGCGGCAGAAAAGGCTGCCTTTATCCATGCCGATATCAGGGATTATAAGGTCGAAGGCCGTAAACCCGTCTATGACCATATCATCGTCAACCCACCCTTTAGCGAGGCAGGCACACATACAGTATCGCCAGACCCTATAAAAGCCAAGGCTTTGGGGCACGTACAGGATGATTTAAGCCTGGAGGACTGGATCAACGCCGCGCATCGTCTGCTCAAATCCAAAGGGTCGTTGACCATCATCTATCCCACATCCGGCACCGACAAAATCATCCGCGCCATGGGCAAACGCTTCGGAGCAATCGAGATTATCCCGCTATGGCCCCGCGTCGGAGTGGACAGCAAACGCGTGATTATCCGCGCCATCAAAGACCGCCAGACACCCAGCATCATACGGGCAGGCATCGTGCTCCATGAAGGGAATGGAGCCTATACAGAGGTTGCAGAAGGCATATTACGCAACGCAAAATCTATTGGATAGAGAATATCCCGCCGCAAGAGCGAGGATTTTCTGGCTAGATTATTCACGATATCACTTCAAAAACAAAACCGCCCGATCATAAGACAGGGCGGGTTTGCTGAATTGTATATTGGCTTAAAACTAAGCGGCTGTTTCTTCGGCTGGAGCGGCGAGGGCGGCTTCGGCTTCTTCTTTGGCAGCTTTGCGGGCGTCGGCTTTGTGGT
>DMIT01000057.1 GCA_003452275.1 Rhodospirillaceae bacterium
GAACAACAATTATCCGAAGCCCAGTCCATCGGGCATATGGGGCATTGGATGTGGCGCATCGGGGACGAGACTCTGGAATTTTCCAGCGAACTTTATCGCATTTTCGGTGTCGTGCCCGATGGCTTCATCCCCACCTTCGACAACATCAACAGCATGATGCACAGACGGGACAGAGGGCGCATCGCGCAGTCTTTCCAGCGCGCGATGATTGAACGCCGCAATTACGAAATGGAATTCCGTATCATCCGTCCGACTGGCGAAGCGCGTTTCATTGTTTTACAGGGCCGTTGCGAAACCGATGCCGAGGGCGATGTATCCGCCCTGTTCGGCATTATGCAGGACGTGACCGAGCGCAACCAGTATGAACGCGAACTGCGCGAGGCCAAAGAATCCGCCGAACGCGCCTATGCCGCCAAATCACAATTCCTCGCCAATATGAGCCATGAGCTGCGCACCCCGCTGAACGCCATTATCGGTTTTTCCGAGATGATGCAGCGGCAGATGTTAGGGCCTATCGGCACCGAAAAATATCTGGATTATATCGGCGGCATCCGCGAGAGCGGCGAGCATTTGCTGGATATGATTACCGACATTCTGGACATGTCGAAAATCGAAGCCGGAAAATATACGCTGGACATCGAAGATTTCAATCTGTTCAAAGTCATCCGTCTGGCAACCCATATGATAGAAGGCCGCGCGCTGGATGCACAGGTCAAAATTATTTCCGACATCCCCGACAATGCCGAGATGCTGATACAAGGCGACCGCCGCGCCATTATGCAGATGATTTTGAATATCCTGTCCAATGCGGTCAAATTTACCAAGCCTATGGGACAAGTCAGCATTTCCTGCTCATCCGCCAATCATATGGTGGCGATGCAGTTTACCGATACGGGAATCGGCATTCCGGCCAGCAAATTGCGCTATGTCACCAAACCGTTCGAGCAAGCCGCCAATAGCTTCACCCGCAACCATGATGGAACCGGACTGGGGTTGGCGATTACCAAAGAATTGGCAGAGCTTCATGGTGGCACATTGGAATTACAGTCAACAGTTGGCGTTGGCACGACCGTTACTATTTCCATACCTCGGGCCGCAAAATAACTCCGTTCCCATGATATAAAAATGCTGGAACTTTTCAGGATTTTACAGGTTTGCTGATCACCTAACCTTAAAACCCCATGGAGATAAATGATGTCCAAAACAGTCAGACACTCTACAGAATCCGCCCCGAAAGCTGCAGATAAGCAAAAAGTGCCAACGCCCTATCCGCCGGTTGAACCGACCGTGGCACAACGTCAACCTCACCAAAAAGATCGTTAGAATTCGCGATCCGCACCATGACCGGATTGCCGGTTGGTGCCATCCTTTTCAAAGCGTTCAGTACACTTAAGCCCCCACTTAAGTGATACTCAAAAACCCCTGATGCACATCAGGGGTTTTTGAATAATGTAAAAAGAAACCGGAATTATTCAGCTTTTTTCTTCGCTGCTTTTTTCTTTGGTGCGGCTTCTGCGGTGTCTTCGTCTTCTGCGGTCAGATCGTCAATCGAAACTTCTTTTTCGGTGACGCTTGCTTTGGTCAGAATGAAATCGATGACTTTATCTTCGTAAATCGGCGCGCGGAAAGACTCAATCACTTGCGGATTCTTGGAATAGAATTCCAGCACTTGTTGTTCTTGGCCCGGGAATTTACGGGCTTCGGCATAGATCGCTTTATACAGCTCTTCTTGTTTTACTTCGACGTTATTCGCACGACCGATTTCAGCCAATACCAAACCAAGGCGAACGCGACGTTCAGCAATCGGTTTCAGTTCGTCTTTATCAGCTTGAGTGATTTCTTCACCAGCTTGTTTTTTCTCGTTTTCCATTTGTTTGACGATAGAATCATATTCCATGTCAACCATACCTTGTGGCAATTCGAATGAGTGGTTTGCATCCAGTGCATCCAGCAAGGCGCGTTTCAAACGCAAACGGGACAATTGCGCGTAATCTTCTGCAATGTTTTTAACAACAGCATCTTTCAACGTGTCAACATTTTCAAAACCGAGTTTTTCAGCCAGAGCATTGTCGATAGCTGTTTCAACGGCTTCTTTGATTTCTGTGATATCGACGTGGAAAATTGCAGGTTTGCCGGCAAGTTCGTTCACGCCGTAATCTTCAGGGAACGTCACATCAACATGTGCATGGTCGCCAACTTTTTTACCAACCAATTGCTCTTCAAAACCTGGGATCAATTGACCGGAACCGAGTTCAACATTCATGTCTTTGCCGGACATACCTGGAAGGGAAACGCCGTCTTTGGTTGTACCGCTGAAATCAACAACAACAGTGTCACCCATTTTTGCAGGGCGGTCGCCTTCAACTTTTACGAAAGAGCGGTTGCTTTTTGCAACACGATCCAGAGTTTCGTTGACGACTTTGTCTTCAACTTTTGCAACCGGTTTTTCAACTTTCACTGTGGACAAGTCCATCACGTCGAAGGTTGGCAATACTTCAACAGTCATTG
>DMIT01000174.1 GCA_003452275.1 Rhodospirillaceae bacterium
TTTTCAATGCGGCATCTATCTGGAACGACGAAGAATGATGCGTCTGCACCGCGGGCCCGTTAAAGGTTTCCAGTGTGATGGTTCCCGTCATATTTTGCCCGATTTTATCTTTATAACTCCTTTTTAAGCCCTTTGCTCTATCATCGGTCATGATGTTCGGTGCGGAAAATGTTGTGACGTCTGCGGTGGCTTGCCCCCAAATGGCGATATCTTCCTCTTGCAGAAGACGCACTTGGCGGGGCTTATGAATTTTGGGGGGCTTTTTTTCTTTCATAATGTGCATTACAATAGATGGATATGTTGATGACTGGCAAGGATAGATAATGTCTTGGTTTAAAAATACGCTGTCAAATCTGGTTTCGGGCGGGGTCATTGTGATTTTGGGCCTGTGCTTTCCTGTGATCGGGGCCTCGGCTGCGGAGCGCGTGACTTATGACCGCGCCTTGATCACCAAACTTCCTTCGACCAATGATGAAGTCGGTATTGCTTTTCTCAAAACGGCCAATAATTTCCCCGATTTCGGAACGATTGTCGAAGATACCGATGCCTATCGCAACCTGAATCCGCTGGCCCAGCAGGATTATAAATCGAAAATGGTCAATAAGTTGCAAAATAGCTTTATGACCTTTTCGCCTAAAAAATCAGACTTGATTATCCGCGTCAAAGTGAATGTGTTGTTCAAAAAACTGGCAAATGGCGAAGGTATCATCCAGTTGAAGACTTTCCCCGATGATCCGGTTTATTTTCCGTTCTATTTTGCCAAATATCCGATTGCCCTGATTGTCAAGGATATGGAATTGTTCAGAGAACTCCATCTCGATAAGGCCGATACCGATATTGTCTATAGCCGTTTATCGCTGAGCGGGGATGCAACCTTGTTGCTACAACTTTATGTTCTGGCGGCTGATGATACGAAAACGATCAAACTTGATAATATTCCCCAATATCCGTTGCTGGCCGAAATCGGCTATATCGGTTTGCTGAACAGTCAGGCCGAACAAATCTGGGCTTGGCGCAATGGTAGACTGGGTGGGAAGAAAATAACCGGAAGTGATCGTGGCTCTCTCGTCGATCTGGTTCCGGCTGATAGGGCCATCGGGAAATAGGCGCAGGAAGGGAATGTCATGTCCATACCGACGCGTTTTGATCCCTTTATTCAGGCAGTTTCGCGTAAGGCAGAGGGTATTTACACCAAAATGGCCATCCAGCGCGATGAAAGTCAGGATTTAACCCGTCGCCGCAAACATGAAAAAGATCAGGATAGCGCTTCCGCTGCATGGGAAGACACCACCGATGTTTCGGTGATCGCTCTGCGCGGATTTTTAGAGGATTTATTGGGGCTGGCGCATTCGGTCCCCGAAATTCATAACGATGACCTGCCATTGCCTCCTATTGCGGCGACCCAGCCCGCGGCTCCTTCCACGGCGGCCTCCCACGCGGCGCAGGCCTATCGCACTACAGGGCGCGTGGTGCATGACGAAAATGTGGAAATGGATAAGGCCGCACCGCTGATTCCCCCCGCCGCACCCGATAGTACTGTCACTTTGGGCGATGATTTCGGCGAAGCCGAACGCGAGATGATGCGCGGCTATTTACAGGATTTGGTTGATCTGGAAAAGGCCGGTATCACATCTCTCACCCTGCGCCGTAGCCTGACTTTTCTGGAAAGCATAGATCAGGCGATTCAATTGGCGAAATAAGGGTTGCTTTTTCTATGAAAATTCCATAATATTAACAAAAAACAACAATATAAGTCATTAAAGGTGTGTCAAATGGTTAAACCTGTTTTCCAAGCAGCTTCACAAATGAGATCAGCAGAAACAGCAGATGCGGCGCTTGACATTGCGCTTCGATTCCTCTCGTCTCCTGCTGCTGAGCATGTGAAACGCGATCAGGCGGGAACTCTTCTGAACGCTGCTAAAGACGTTTTCGTAGTCCACAGAGCGCCAGTTCATTATGGACAGATGCTTAATATGGCAATTGAAAATCCAAGAATTTCTGCTGATCTTCAACAACTCGCGAATTTTGCTCTGATCGATTTTAAGGCGGAAACCTCTGGTAATGTTCTTGGGGCCATCAGAAATGCTAAGGTTTTGGGTGGAGTCAGGGCAGCTCTTTCTGTGACACCGGAAACTCGCAGCTTGCCAAATGAAGAAACAATATCTGTGCCTTTTGCGGCTTTATATAGTGCGCGGGATTATGAGGGCCTGAAAAGTCAAATCAATCATGCCCTGATGGAACAGGATGTAGGCGATTCAGAAGCCGAAGGCTTTATGAGGGTATTTTCGACTGTGTCGAGGCGGCTAGGTTTAATGGCACTGCAACGGGATGAATTGCTGCAATTCATTATGGATCAGTCTAGCGAGAAAGATAAATTATATCAGTTAGCCGCAGATGCCCAAATTCAAGAAGGGGCTCCACCGAAATCTGCTCATAATTTGGGACGTGGTTTGGATATGTCCTGATGCTGGCGATCAGGCCAGCGTATCAATAATCCGTTCAGGAAAAATCTTGCGTTCCAGTTCGCTGTCGCGGAACACCAGTGACGGGGCCATGATTTCGCTGCATTCCTCTAAAATCTGGCGCAGATGGGCCTCGTTGACAGGGTCGGGAATATGGCGGAATTCAGTGCTGTAACATAATGTGCGGGCAAGGGGGGCAAGATATGACCCGCCCTCCGGCAGACGTGCCAGATTTAAAATATCGTCCCCCATCAACATCGCAATTCCACAGACATCATTCACGGATCGTTGCAAACGGGAATCCATATCATCCAGCGTCCGGTTATCACAGGCCGCCAGCAAATGGTCACATCCCATCCAGGTCAGGAATGTCTGGGCCAGACCGGCGGGGAATTCTTCCTGTTCCCAGAAATGGTTGGCGGCAACGGCGACATCGCCGATATCACCTGCAATCATATTGCGCCACGGGGTGGAATATCCTTCGTTGCGCAAATCCCAGATCATGCGCAACGCCATAATATCCATATCGGCGCGGCGCAGGCGTTCAAAAAATATCTGGTCGTCTGCCGTTAAATCAATCCGTGTCCGCACCCCGTTCATATCCTGCCACACCATGCGCAATCCACGCGCCAGATTGGTCAGGAATTGTAAACGGTCGTGATATGATTTGGACAAAGCCACAACCGACGGTGTGCCGCGTGGTAAAATCAAAATCCGCAATTGCGGGTCAATAATCGCGTGGCCATCTTCGATGTCATCCACTTCCAAAGACCAGTCTTCGAAACGGGCATCAAAGGCAATGGCGCGCCCGAGCGATGATTTGCACAAAATCGACAAACCCCAGATCAGGGCATCTTCATCACACTGAAAAGCTGTAGAGGATAAAATCTGTTCAGGGGTTTGATCGTCCTGTTCGTTCTGGCGCTGTTTGACCAGTCGCAATAAATCTTCCAGCGCATAGGCATCGCCATCCTCGAACAAATCACCTTCGTTTTCGAAACCGGAATCATAACGGTCGTCGAATTGGAAATCATAAATTTGCTGATCGTCAAAAATGTGCATGTGAGCCCTAGAAAGAAGTAAAATGACCAGAACGGCCAGAGGATAAAAACAGTATATAGATAGTGCGTGTAAAACACTATTCTATATATGCCCAGTCTGCCCGATAAGTGTTAACAACACCTTTCCAGGCTTTTTGAAACTTGGTTTTTTTCTTACTTTTTCCGTTGTTTTCTAGTTCTTTTCAGAAATATAGACAATTCCGTCCGTCGCTTCGGCGCGCAGGACGGCGATATGGGTGGTTTGTTTTTGGCCATCCCCGCCAATGGCAATATCGTAATAAAGACCAGCCGGAATATAATGGTCGGTCGTGGTCGCTGTGACGGTGGACGGCCCGCATTTGACAAAGACCGCGATGGTCGGGCAGATCGAAATGACCTGGGTATCGGCTCCAAAAGCCGTGACGTTGCGCGCCGTGGTGGCGGTGGCGGCAATGGTATGTGAACCGCCTTCTTTGAGGCGCAGGGCCGGAATCGGGTTATTATTGTCATCGGTTGGCATTAAGGTTGGCATGGAAAATCCTTTCGGTTGAAATCAAAACAACAAAAATCCCCGTAAAATTCTTTACGGGGACGTTCGTCAAACAGGAAAAAAACGCGCAATAAAGGCGTGATAGGCTAGTTATGTTCTATATTTGTTCTTTTGTCAATCTAAAAGTTTATGGTTTGTTCCCTTTTGTCGTTTTGGCGGGTACTGTGGGTTATCTATCTGGAACTTAAACCAGTTTCTGGCGAATGACTTCGACAGCCTGGGCGAAGGCGGTATCAATATCCATGGTGGAGGTGTCGAAATGAATGGCATCGGCGGCGGGTTTGAGGGGGGCGGTTTCACGACCGCTATCGCGCGCATCGCGTTCATACATATCTTGTAAAACTGTTTCATATGTTGTCGCAATGCCTTTGGCAGTTAATTCTTTGAAACGACGTTCGGCACGTATTTCTGCCTTGGCGGTCACATATAATTTGACGTTGGCATCGGGGCAGACCACGGTTCCGATATCTCGCCCGTCCAGAATCGATCCTTGAAAGGGTTTCTGGTGTGATTTTAACGGGGGGTGGCTGGCATATAGCTGCAATGTTTCGGTAATGATGGCCCTGACGGGGGGGAAGCGGCATGACCGTGAGGCAGCATCGGCGACAACGTCGTTGCGCAGGGCAGGGTCTTCCATCATGTCGGCTGTCAAATGATCGCGGACATAGATGGCTGCGGAGACGGCATCTTCGGGATCGTCGGGATTTTTCCCCAGATCGAGAATGTGTTTTGCCACGGCGCGATAGACTGAACCGCTATCAAAATAGAATAAATGGAACTGGTCGGCTAAACGGCGGGCAAGCGTTCCTTTGCCACTGGCAGACGGGCCGTCAACGGCGATGGTGATAAACTGGGTCATCAGATATATTTAGACCTTTCTGATAACATTGACAAGCATGTCAGAACCATGTTGAAATCAAAGAAAAATGAGTAACAGGGATATCAGAGTATCAAATGCGTCATCATCTATGGCTTTTATCTGCCTTTAGCATGGCAGCCACTTTGGCATTGGGAATAACCGATGCCGAAGCAAAGAAATCTTTCAAAGCTTCACCCAGTCACATTGCGGTAGCGAAGAAACCGACGACGGAGGCATATGCGTTTAACACAAGCCATTGTGTTTTTATGCCTTCTGCTGTTTCCAGATCATGGGATTGGAAGAATGCACATCTGACGGCGCAATTTATCAAAACACAGAATGGTGCCTATCGCGCTGATATCATGCAGGGGGCAACCAATCAAGATGAACGGCTGCCTTTGGCATCGATTGCAAAATTAATGACTGCACTGGTGGCGCTTGACCTGATGGATCAGAAAAATATGAATCGGCAGCAAATGATTGCGGTGACACCTGACAGCCTGTGCCTGAACGACAATCATTTTGCGGTTGTCGGTTTGCCTGCGGGGATCAAAGAAATCTCGCTAGGGGATGCACTGACTCATACCTTGAAACTATCCAGTAATACCATGGCAACGAATGTGGCAATTGCAACGGCTGGAAGCGTTCCAGCGTTTGTCAAACTCATGAATGAAAAGGCCAGAGAATGGGGAATGCGCAATACGCATTTCATCAGTCCCAACGGGCTGCCGGAGGGTGACCGGAAATCGGAATATACCACAGCAAACGATATGTTGATTATGGCCCGACATATTCTGCCGCAATTTGAGCGATTCAAAACCTACTCTCATGCCCCGCTGAAGCCGTGGATATTGCCACAGAAAGCAGATCCGGCATCCGGTAAATACCAGTTATCGGCGCTGGGAGCGGTTTTTAAAACAGGCACAATTATGAATTGTTCCTCGCTTTTGACTATCGCGGAAGTAGGTGACAATAAAATCGTGGATATCCAGCTTTGCGGCAGGAGTCAGACCAGATTTCAAAATGCGCTGGCTGCGGTCAAGAATGGTATGGAACGTCTAGCGGGAATAGTATCTACAGAGGCGGTTGCTGCCCCTGTTTCCCTTACTCCTGATAGGATATCTTTGCGCCAAGATCTGCCATCAGTTCCATGAATTTGGGGAAGCTGGTATTGATCGGGCTGCCGTCGTCAATGGCAATTGGTTCAGTGGTGACCGTTCCCAGTACAAGAAAGCTCATGGCAATGCGGTGATCGAGTGCGGTTTCGATAGTTGCGCCACCCTTTGGCGGCTTGCCGGTTCCGTGAATAGTCAGCCAGTCTTCGCCCATTTCAAGATTGACACCGCAAGCCTTCAGACCATTGGCAACCATCAGCAGGCGGTCGGATTCCTTGACGCGCAGTTCGGCGAGGTCGGTCATGCGCGTGGTTCCTTCGGCACAGGCCGCGGCCATGGCCAGAACGGGGAATTCATCGATCATGCTGGGAACGCGGGAAGCCGGAACATCGACGCCTTTTAACGGACGGGTAGAGCGGACGATGATATTGGCAATCGGTTCGCCTGCGTCCACGGTTTGATGCTGGAATTCGACTTCCGCACCCATTTCGATCAATGTTTCATAAAGACCGATGCGGCGCGGATTGATGCCGACGCGATTCAGTTTGATATCCGATCCCTGATTGATAAGCGCCGCCACAATCGGGAAAGCTGCCGATGACGGGTCGGACGGAACATCGACCGCGCACCCCAGCAAGCGTTGTCCGCCAGTCACAGAAATAGCATCTGCCCCGTCTTCGGTTTTGGCGATGGTCACGGTGACGCCGAAATGGCGTAACATATTTTCGGAATGGTCGCGCGTGGGGTGGGATTCAATCACCGTGGTTGTCCCGCGCGCATTGAGCCCCGCAAGCAGGATAGCGGATTTCACCTGTGCCGAGGCAACCGGCAGGCGATACGTGATCGCTTTGGCTTCGCCGGTGCCTTTCACGGCGAAAGGCGGTTTGCCGCCTTGACGCGTAATGAAACTGGCCCCCATTTGTTCCAGAGGAATGGTCACGCGTCCCATCGGACGTTTGATAAGCGATGCATCGCCGGTGAAACAGGCCGATATCGGGTGGCTTGCCACGATGCCCATCAACAGGCGCGTCGATGTTCCGCTATTGCCCATATCCAGAATGCTGGCCGGTTCGATCAAATTGCCGACACCTTGGCCGAAACAACGCCATAATCCGTCGCCGCCTTTTTCGATTTTAGCACCCATGGCACGCATGGCATTGGCGGTATTGAAAACATCTTCGCCTTCCAGCAGACCTGAAATCATCGTCTCGCCTTCGGCAAGGGCCCCGAACATCAAAGCGCGGTGTGACATCGATTTATCACCGGGCACGCGGATCGTGCCCTCAAGCGGTGGAGAGGAAGAAGCAATCAGAGGCAAGGGAGCGGATATATGTGTCATGGGTAAACTATGTCTCTAAACCGTTAGGTTTTCAAGGGTTTTAAACAGTTTTTCTGGAGGAGAATGTTTCATAATAAAAGAGCCACAGGCCGGATGCCACGATCAATCCACCGCCTAGAAACGTGTTGATCGCGGGCGGGGTATTGAAGATGAAAATACCTGCCAATATCCCCCATACCATTTGCGAATAATGCAACGGGGTCAGGCGGGACACGGACGGGGTGCGGGAAAAAGCCATGGGCAATAAATTATGCGCTCCGATCAGCGCCAGACCGTAAAAGAGAAAAATCCCCATATCGGTCAATGGCATGTTGGTGCTGATTTGCGGAATAGCGAAGGGGGCGCTGGTTATCACCACCCCCGCGACAGGAAAGAATCCGAATAACGGGGAATAATCATCCCGTCCGATTTTGCGCACCAAAAAGATATTAAGAGAGCTGAAAAACATCGCGCAGCACACAAAAGCATAGCCGATATTCAATTCATTGAAATGCGGGCCGATGGTTATCACCACACCTGTAAAGGACAGGACGAGGACAAGAATACGCGGCCAGTGAATGGCTTCTTTATAGATCAGAACCGACAAGGTCATCACCATAAAAGGGCTGAGAAAAATAATACAGTAAAAATCGGCAATCGGAATCAGTTTGAGCGAATTGACGCAGAGCGTGACCATCAGCGTAATCACCAAACCCCGTAACAGATGCAGTTTTAAATTTTTGGTTTGAAATCCGGCCACGCCGCGTTCGGCCAGAATACGTGCTGTCATGCCGGTCAGTGCAATCACTCCGGGAATAAACAGGCACAGGGCAATTGAATGGCGGACGGACAAAATCTTTGCCGACACATCGGCGACGCTGAATAGAAAATAACCGCATAAAGCGAGAAGAACGGCTTGTCCGTAGGGTGAAAGGCGGGTGAACATGGCGGGGCTGTCAGTCTTTGGAGTGGAAGAGGATGAGAGATCAGAAGAATATCATTCTCTTATCATATCATGCCTCTAATAAATACCTTCGATATTTTCTTGCTGTTTCTGGGGTTGAGGTTTTTCCTGATCCTGTTCCTGCGCGGTAGGGGCAGGATCAGGATGAGTTTCTGGTTCAGGGTCTGCGCCCAATGTATCGGGGGAATCTTCTTCCTCAGGTTGGGTCTTTTCCTGCTCTTCGGGGGTGACGGCAGGTTGCGCGACGGCGGCGCCTTCGGGAATCGTTCCTTCGTCCGGTAAGGCATCGGCAGGCTTTTCGTTTTTAACCGGCATGGCTTCGGGGTCTTTGCCCAGACAATCAATGACCCACACATCATAAACAGGATGATCCATGCCGGATAAAGCAGGAGAGGACGAAAACATCCATCCCGAAAAAACCCAGCGTGATTCCTTGGTTGTTTTATCAACTTGCCAGATTTGCAGGAAAGCCGCCGCTTCGTTCTTTTCGATGGCGGGCGGTTTGCGGCAAGATTGAATCTTGATATAAATATCGCCGAACTTGATAGTATTGCCGACCTGCGCATCAAAAGTCAGGGTGCGGGCGGTGACTTTATCGAGGGAGCGTAATTGAATGGATGGATATTCCTCGTAATCCAATGCAGAAGCGGGAGAAATCACTCCCCCGCTTATCACGCATAGTAAACTGAGACATCGCAGCCATTTCATGGCAATAACTCTTACGGGGATTCTTGTGGTTCATGGGAAGCCGCAGCCGGTGCGGACAGGGCAGGAGTCGATGATTTCACATCACTTCCTTCTGTTTTGCCATCTTCTTTTTTATCTTTACCCTGCATCGAGAAAATAAATTTACCCAGCAATTCTTCCAGATTTTGCGGGGCTTGCGTATATTGGATTTCACCGCCTTCTTTCAGCATCTCTTCCGATCCGCCCGGTTCGATCCCAAGGGCCAGACCACCCAACAGACTTTGGCTGTTAATGGTGGCAGCGGAATCGTC
>DMIT01000232.1 GCA_003452275.1 Rhodospirillaceae bacterium
ACGTCAAAATGTCCAACCTCTGTTCAGAAATTACCTTGCCGACCGGACGTGACCATCTGGGCAATGACCGGACTGCGGTTTGCTGCCTGTCTTCCCTCAACCTCGAAACATTCGAAGAATGGCAGGATCATCCGACCTTTGTTGAAGATATCATGCGCTTCCTCGATAATGTGTTGACCGACTTTATCAATAAAGCTCCTGATTCCATGAAACGTGCGAAATATGCCGCAATGCGCGAGCGTTCCGTAGGACTCGGGGTTATGGGTTTCCACTCTTTCCTCCAATCGAAAATGATCCCGATGGAAGGGGTGATGGCCAAAGTCTGGAACCGCAAAATGTTCCAGCACATCAAACGTCAGGCCGATGACGCATCTGTCAAACTGGCGCATGAACGCGGTGCTTGCCCTGATGCTGCGGATTACGGGGTAATGGAACGCTTTTCGAATAAAATGGCGATTGCTCCGACGGCCTCTATTTCGATCATTTGCGGCGGCGCTTCCCCGGGCATTGAACCGGTGGCGGCCAATGCTTACACTCATAAAACATTGTCGGGCTCCTTCGCGGTGAAATCTCCGTATCTTGAAAAACTCCTTCAGGAAAAGGGCATGGACAACGAAGATGTGTGGTCGTCTATCTATACCAACGAAGGATCTGTCCAACATCTGGATTTCCTGTCAGCGGATGAAAAGGACGTTTTTAAAACAGCTTTCGAAATCGATCAGCGGTGGTTGGTGGAACATGCCGGTGACCGCACGCCATTTATCTGTCAGGCGCAATCATTGAACGTGTTCTTGCCGGCCAATGTGCATAAATCCGACCTGCATCAAATTCACTGGGATGCGTGGGCCAAAGGCGTTAAATCCTTATATTACTGCCGTTCCAAATCCATTCAACGTGCGGAAAGTGCTGCGAGCTGGCATCGTACGAAAACCGCGAATGACGCCCATGCCCCCCAACAGTTGGAATTGGGCGAAGAGCCTAAAAAATATGAAGAGTGTCTGGCCTGCCAATAGAAAATCCGTTCATGACATTGACGATCACAGCTGAGATTAAAAACGCCCTGTGGGGATGTCTGGAAATTCCACTCTATCTGAAGAGTGGAGCCACGCGTTTTTCGGGAAGCTTTGCTGCTTTAAAACGCTCTTTGGTTGTTCCTGTTTTATTGATTCCCGTGATAATGTGGGCGATTCCCCGACCCGAGAGATATGCAGGACACTCCTTTATCTGGGAATTCCTCTTAATGTTCATTCAGCTTGTCGTGGGAACAGGATTTTTTGCGGGCATTCTTTATTTTTTTAAACCGCGCCATGTGACGACTGAAGATTTCTTCAAATGTATCACTGCTTATAACTGGCTTAGCCTATCGGCTTTTGTCGTGAATATCCCGCTTATTCTGCTGGCGGTGATGGGGATAAATACATGGGATGATGTCCTTGCCATGATGATTCTGGTGACGCTGTACAGTTATAGTTTTCTGGCGTTTATGATAACATACACATTGCGGACGAGCGTTTTTGTCGGGATATCCTTTGCGCTCGCCGATCTCATGCTGGGCGAGATTATTCGCAGTCTGACCACTTATTTTATGCTTCAGGTTCTTTAGAAATATCGATTTGTGAAAAATTGATATAGGTTTTGAATTTGGGATTGATCCGGTATAATTCTTCGAATGTCCCGCAATCTTTAACTTCTCCATCTTCGATGAAATAGATACGGTCACAACTTTTGAGAGTAGAGAGGCGGTGCGCGATCATGATAACCGTCAATTGGCCTTTCAAACTTTCGAGGAAATTAAAGAATTTGAATTCTGTTTCAACATCGAGTGCAGCGCTGGCCTCATCAAGAATGAGAATGCGGATGTCACGATAAAAGGCGCGGGCAATCGCAAGACGTTGGCGTTGACCGCCGGAAAATAATTTCCCGTTTTCGCCAATATATGTATAGATGCCATCGGGCAGAGATTGCACATGATCCCAGATTTGCGCTTTTTGAAGAGATTCGATGACCTTGCCCTCGTCAATATTTGCTTTCTCTACACCGAAGGCGATATTTTCAGCGATGGTGGCATCCATCATGAAGATATTCTGATCGACATAGCCGATGATTTTCCTAAGATTACGAATGTTCTCATGAGAGATTTCAGTGTCATCAATTTTATATTGGCCATCGAACCGATCCAGAAATCCTAACAGAATATTGGTCAATGTTGATTTTCCACCACCTGATGGCCCCGTCATGCCGATGAATTCACCGGGTTGAAGGGTAAGCGACATATTCCGTACTGCCGTCATTTCTTTTCCCGGATAGGTATAGGACACATTATCCAATGTCATGCGGTGCAGGAAAGGCAGCGCATGATAATCATGATCTCTGTTGGCTTTCAAAAGAGAGGAATCTTCGCGGATATTTAATTCCTCGGCTTCTTTCAGGAGGTCATCGACGATTGTTTTTGCGCCATTGATATAAGTGATCGCCGAAATGGAACGGTTCATAATCGGCAACAAACGAACACAGGCCAGAACGATGACCCCGATTTGTGCTGTTGCAGTTTTAATATCCTGACCAGTCAAAAGAATAGCCTGAAAAATGGCAATCAGCAGAGTAATGGCCATCAATTCAACAATGGCTGGTGGCAAGCCTCTCAAAAACAGCAGGCGCTCTTCTGAGTCAGAAAAGTTTTTGGCTATTTTAAAAAAGCGATCGGAAAAGAAATGTTCCTTGAGGTTCACTTTCGTATCTTTATAGCCGATGAATGATTGCTGAAGAAGTGATTGTTGCTCAGCCGCCATATCATTGACCTGTTTGCCCAGTTTGATGGTGTAGGCTTTAATGGTCATAAAATAAATTTTTATAAAACCAATCGCCACCAGAAAAATAACCAAAGCTGCAGCCCAGTTGGTATAAATAATATAGGATAGAATAACGAACGCAGTAAGAGCATAATTCAAAAGGTTCAACAGAGGGTGAACAAAGAAATTGATGGCATTCGGGCTGGTAAAAATCAGGGTGTTCATCATGCCGGATGAACTGCGCTTCATATAGGACTCAAAACTGGATGCCATATAGGCGTTATAAAGCTTGCGGATAATTTGAACGCGCCATTTGGCCAGAGTGCTGAATTCGTATTTCCAGTAAAAGATTTGAAAAATGTTTTTGACAAAGAATAATCCGGCGATGCAGACACCTAAAATCATCGCCAGATGGGCAGGGTCATTGACCCCAAAAAATTGATAAAGCCCACGCAAAAGACCATGGTCGACAGACGCGGACGGATTCATGACCAGAAGCAGCAGGGGGAAGATTGCCGAGATTCCCAAGAATTCCATAAAGGACATTAAAACGCCCCCTGAGACCAGCCAGAAAGTACTTTTCTCCCCATTCAGGCCAAATGTTTTGTTAAAGAGAAAATATTTTTTTAAAATAGACGGCATAGGCTTTGCTATTCCTCAAGAGAATTATCGTATGTATCGGATTATCATGTGGTTGCTTTTCCCGCAATGATTTGTATGCTATGTAGCTTTCCGCCATCGTCCACCAAAATAAGCAGGGTTTAAAGGTTATGAGCGAAACTCCTCAAGTTTCCATTGGTATTATTACGTATAATCATGGTCAGTTTATCACCGAATGTCTGGATTCGATCCGCTTGCAAACCTATCCCAATATAGAATTGGTGATTTCGGATGATGGGTCAAAAGATGATACGGTTGCTGTTATTCGTCATTACGCCTTGCAATATCCTGATTTTAAGTTTCGCTTTGTGGCGCAACCCCATAATCTGGGGATCAGCAAGAATTCCAATTTTGTCTTTGACCAGACGGATGGCGAATATTTTGCCTGTTTCGCCGGTGACGATATCATGCTGCCGCAGAAAATCGAACGGCAGGTAATGGCGTTGCAAAATAATCCGCAAGCCAGTTTTTGTTATTCCGATTGCGAATGGTTTCATTCCGCCTCTGGGCGCGCAATTTGTAATCATTTTGGTTTTCTGCAAAAACCACCGCGAACCATTGCCGATGTCGTGTCGGATTTCACCATTCCCACCCCGACCATGATGGTCAGGCGGTCATTGGTACCGGTTGAAAAATATGACGAGAGGCTAAAATATTTTAGTGATTTCATGATGGCTGTCAGATTGATGCAGGTCGGCGAGGCTATTTTTATCCCCGATGTGCTGGTCAAATACAGAAAGCATAGTGGTAGCATCATGTCGCAAAATATGTGTGTAGAAGATCGCGCAATCCTCCTGACTTTGTTCAAAGACTTGTTCGGCAGAGACCCCGTCATGGAAGCAGCGATGATCAAATACAAAACAATATATTTCTACGCAGCCATTGCCGAGGCGTTCAAAAACAAAGAATATAGACAAGCAAGGAAACTACTTCCGAAACTCTTTCCCACGTGCTTTCTATCCGTGAAATGGTTCATTCGGGATGTCAAGCTTTGTCAGGTTTTTTTGCAATCGCTTGTCAGATAAACAAACTCACCCTTGATAAGGTTTGCGATTTGCACTTTTCTTTGTGCTGTAAATTTTATAAATAGCGAAATAGAGTGCGTTTGGCAGGATATCTAGCAGCTTCGCAAGCCCTTTCTTTTTGAAACTGATTGTCTGCTTTTTGGATTTTAAGGTCGCCAGACCATTCGCTCCTTTGTTAACCATAGTTTGCATCAGCATATCCAGTTTTCGTTCTTTCACCTGAAAGATTTTATAAGTTCCCGTTTTTCCCGGATGGAAAAGCTGGATAGAAAAAATATTCTCAAGTTCAGGAAACCGATGGTGCCAGCGATAATTTTCCTCAATCGCAGCATTGGCTTGAGCGACGATATCGTCGCGCATGGGTTGATCTTTAAGAAGTTTTTGACAAATTTCATAAGATTCTACAGGGGATTGATATAATTGAAGAGGAACCTTATTGCCAAAATCTGCAACCAAATCCTTTTTACTATCTGATACCAGAACCGCATCCGATGCCAAAATATCCAGCACACGCCATGGATAGGCAGTGACAGCTTGTCCATGGCTGATATTGATGGCTATTTTACTTTGGTTGTAAACAGTTTGGTTATGTTCCAGGCTGAACACAAGATCATCATGATAAGCGAGAGCCAGATTTAAAGAAAAAGGATAGCAATTTTTCCAGGCGGGATCACCAAAGATTGTTAACCCTAGAGGAGATACCAAATCCAGAATTTGATTGCGAATCTGCCCGGTTTTGCAAAAAAGGACATCCGCTGTCGGTAAATCTTTTGGACTGATACCATGTTCTTTCATGACAGTGATGGCATGTTCTTCGGATGTATCTTCGATGATGCGGATGATATCCAACATCTCTGTAGGGTGCTTCCTTAAAATCATCATCACATTCCTCGGTATTTGGAAATGTGTTCCAATAAAGGAAATATTATATTTCTTCTCGGTAGCCTTGCTCTTCACTGCGGTGGCATTGCGAATGCGATGGGTTTGATGGGAAGGGGCATTGAGTTTCATGTTAAAATCTCTGAGCCCGAAATCGGAGAAAGCAATAAAATGATAGCGTTCAGGATTGGCGCGAATGGTGTCTGTATCACAGAAATAGGAAATTGAATCTGCCTCCCAGATCGCGATAGGGCAGGTCAATATTTTTTCTAATCCTTTTAAAAAAGAATGATTGAATGTAATAACCAGATCGGGCTTAAAATTGCGCAATTCTTCGACAACCTGATCGCTATAATCTTTATGACGTGGTTCGTTCATTCCACTCCATGCTTTGCGCAGAAAATCATTGGTAATGAACTGCACAACGTTATTACCTTGTTCAATTAAAGAAGATATAAAACTGTCATAATAGCAAAGGCTCTGCCATTCCTGATTGTGAATAATAGGCGACATATGGAAGACTGCAATATTTGCCATTTTTATCTCTTTATTTGGTGAATTGGTTTTTCCAGGACTTGACTATATCGTCCGGGTAGCCTCTGTGAAAATGTTGTGTCCAAGGATAGGCAGATTGTGAAGGGTCATTTCTCAGATGAATGTCTTTTGTTTCCGCTATTATTTTTGCGGGGGTTCCGCCTACAACGGCCCCTGACGGAACATCTTTTGTCACACAGGCATGAGCCGCAACCAAAGAATGGGCGCCTACTTTCACGCCGGGCAGAATAACCGAGGCGGCGGCAATAGCCGCAAAGTCTTCAATAGTGACGCCGATCAGGTCATTGCTGGGTGGGGTCGGGTCGTTGGTTAAGATAACATAGGGGAATAACCAGACAAAACTCCCTATCTGGCTCATTTTTCCTACAAATACATTGGACTGCATGCGGGTGTGGTCGCCAAATGAACAGTCCCCCTGAATATCTGACATGCTCCCTATTTGAAGACTTTTACCTGCTTTTGTATTTTCTCTGACAATGACGCTATGCCCCGTTACCAGATTTTCTCCGAAACTTGAAGATTCGTAGAATGTCGAACGGGATCTGATATTGGAATTTTTCGCGATGATGAGAGGGGAACCATCCCCCAGAGATGTCTCAATTCCTAATTCACAGTAAGAACCGATTTTACAATCATCCTCAATAACAACATTCCTATGAATAATTGCGTAGGGGCCGACCTCGACATTGTGGCCCAGTTTTGCGCCACTTTCAATGATCGCAGTTTCATGGATCAGTCGTGTCATATCAAACATTTCCAAAAAAACGTTTGATCTGAGATATCACCAAGCGGATCTCGTCATCGCTATGGAAGGGGTCGAGGGGAAGGGATAATAATTCCAGGGCCACCAATTCGCTGTTTGGCAAAGAGACATTGGCATATAAATCGCCATAAGCTTTTTGTTGGTGAATCGGGATGGGGTAATGGATATTTGTGCCGATACCGTTGGCTTCCAGATAGGATTTCAATTCATCGCGCCGGCCCTCTGTGACGCGGATCGGGAAAACATGCCAGACAGATCGGAATCCAGCGGGGACGACCGGCAATATAATTCCTGCAATATCTGCCAGATCACGCAGATAGATATCTGCCAGATATTGGCGGCGGGTATTCCATGTTTCCAGATGGTGTAATTTGATATCCAGAACCGCTGCCTGAACAGGGTCAAGCCGTGAGTTGCGGCCTTTGACATCATGATGATATTTTACTTTTGATCCGTAACTGCCCAACATGCGGATTTTATCGGCTAATTCCGGATCGTTGGTGACTACGGCGCCGCCATCGCCCAGTGCCCCCAGATTTTTAGTGGGGTAAAAACTGAATGCGGCGGCGTGGCTCAGGCCACCGATTTTGCGCCCATGGGTGGTTGCGCCATGTGCTTGGGCGGCGTCTTCGACCACATATAATTTATGGGCGGCTGCGAATGCCGAAACCGCATCCAT
>DMIT01000008.1:0-3215 GCA_003452275.1 Rhodospirillaceae bacterium
GGCCTGCGCGGGAATTCAATTTTGGTCATGATTTTTGGTCAAATTCTGGGTTTTTCTGTATTTTTTTATTTTTATATTGTTTTCAGGGACGTTTCTGCTTATAGAATCCCTTTCTAGTGCCTCATTATCATATTATCAAGGAACACTGGATATGTTTTCAAAATCATCTGAAGTTACATCAAAACAACCCGTTGGCGCAACAGGCGTTATTGTTCTGGCGGACGGGACGGTCTTATGGGGGCGTGGGTTTGGCAGCGAAGGGTCGTCTGTGGGCGAAATCTGCTTTAATACGTCCCTCACCGGTTATCAGGAAATTCTGACTGACCCGTCTTATGCGGGACAGATTATCACCTTTACTTTTCCGCATATCGGCAATACCGGCACCAATGCCGAGGATATTGAAAGCATTAATCCGGCGGCACGCGGACTGATCGTGCGCGAAGACGTCACCGACCCGTCCAATTTCAGGAATGCGGCACATCTGGATGCGTGGCTGAAATCCCATAACCTGACCGGTATTTGCGGCATCGACACACGCGCCCTCACCCGTTCCATTCGTGATAATGGCGCGCCCAATGGCGTCATCGCCTATCATCAGGATGGGAAATTCGACCTTGATGCTTTGCAGAAACAGGCCGCCGGTTGGTCAGGGTTGAATGGCCTTGACCTTGCCAAAGATGTGTCCTGTACCCAGCGCTATACATGGGATGAAAGCCTGTGGACATTGGGACAGGGATACGGCCAGCAAACGGCACCTGCCTATCATGTGGTCGCGGTTGATTACGGCGCAAAACGCAATATCCTGCGTTGCCTTGCGGCATCGGGATGCAAAGTGACCGTTGTTCCGGCCATGACGTCTGCCGAGGATATTCTTGCTCTCGATCCGGATGGCGTCTTTCTATCCAACGGCCCGGGCGACCCTGCGGCAACGGGGATTTACGCTGTGCCGGCCATCCGGCAATTGTTGGATAAAAATATGCCGATCTTTGGTATCTGTCTGGGGCACCAGTTGTTGGCTCTGGCCTTTGGCGGCAAGACCACCAAAATGCCTTTGGGGCATCGCGGCGGCAACCATCCTGTTCAGGACATCCGGACCGGCAAAGTGGAAATCACGTCGCAAAATCACGGCTTCCACGTCTTGCCCGATAGTTTGCCGGCCAATGTCGAGGTCACACATATCAGCCTCTTCGATAAAACCAACGAAGGCATTCGCTCAAAAGATAAACCGGCCTTTAGCGTGCAATACCATCCTGAATCATCCCCCGGGCCGGAAGACAGCCATTATCTGTTCGGACGCTTTATCGAGATGATTGCGGCATCCAAGAAAAAACAAGCCGCTTAAAAGTAATCGGGTGTCGGCGACGGAGGCATTCTCTGCGCATAAACATCCATCGCGATGATCGTCCGGTTATCCATCAGGCGGCGGTATAATGTGCCGACGCCGAATTTTTCATCGTTAAATAAATTGGCGACATATTTCATGGATGGAATCTCTTTCAAGTCCTCACGACATTTGCGTTTCGTGTGTGACGCCTGATCTTCACATATAAAATATCGAGAAAGGGCTTGCGCTAAATCAGCGATATATTCCAATGCCAGATATTCAAACTGGAATGCCACAGCATATTTTGCAGCAAAAGCGGCATATGCTTTCCCTACAGGACTTTCCGTCATATCAAATTTGGAAAGAATCTGCATAATATCATCGACTGTCGCGGCACTCGGCTCAAGATCGCGATCAAGCAAGCTGTCTTTTATGGTGGCCATAAAAAGAAGTAATTTATGTTCGGATATCGGCGACATAAAAATAGGCTGATACTGTTCCCCGACATCTTGAATGGCCGCATTCAATTGTTCGTTTGCGTCATGCCGGGCACTTTCAATTTGCCTTTTCTGCTGTTCCAGTTCGTCGAAAGCCAATTTCCTCACCCGGGCGGCCAAGGGGGAACGCGTATGAACTTCCTGCTGGAAGATCGCTTTCAAAACCGCCCATTCTTTACATAGGCTCCCCAATAACATATCATTATCCAGTACTGCGGAAAAAATTTCTGTCAGGGTCGGGGCATTCTCATGGTCGTCATTGCGTGTTTTTTCAGCGCATATTTTATGATGCAAAAACGTGTCAATCCGCACTGTTTCACATGCAATGCCTGCTCTGGCCAATCTGACATCCTCCAGATGAAACTGTCCTTTTCGATTGTTGGCAATATCAATCAGTAATTCCAGCAAAGCGGTCGGCAACGAAAATTCGGGATCGGTTCTGAATGGTACCAGATGGGCAGGATGAACCTTGATCGTCCTGCAAAATTCCAATATTTCATCTTTCGACATGTGATGAATGGATGGCGACAGATCGCACGCGATCCTCTGTTTAAACTCTTGAAAAAGCCCTTCATATTCCCCGTCAAACCAGATAGCGGCAATGTCTTCTCCTTCGGCAATACGTTTCGTCAAGTGGAAAGGAGATTGCTTCGCTTCGCGGAGCATTGACGAATGACCTGAATGACGGGTCGAAAGAGAACGGGTAAACATTTTTTAAATAACTCATAGTGTCGAATTTAATATTATGTATATCTAATCCATCCCGTTCAAAAAAAGCAAGCCCTTTGACAGGCTTGCTTCAAATTCATTGCATATAGGGGAAAAACGCCGTTTTAAGCAGCCGCTTTTCCATCCACGACATCGACCAATGTCTGCACCGCTTTCACGGAGTGATCGAACATTTTTTGTTCGTCGGCGTTCAATTCGATCTCGATGATTTTCTCGACACCGTTTTTGCCGATCACGACCGGCACGCCGATATAAAGACCAGTAATCCCGTATTGACCGCTCAGTTTCGCAGCGCATGGCAGAACGCGTTTTTTGTCGCGCAGATAACTTTCCGCCATGGCGATTGCGGACGATGCCGGCGCATAGAATGCCGAACCGGTTTTGAGAAGATTCACGATCTCCGCGCCACCGTTACGGGTACGGTCGACAATCGCATCAATCTTGGCCTGGGTCGACCAGCCCATTTTGACGCAATCCGGCAACGGAATACCGGCGATTGTGGAATAACGGGTCAATGGCACCATGGTATCACCATGACCACCTAACACGAATGCGGATACGTCTTCGACCGATACTCCGAATTCTTCGGCAAGGAAGCAACGGAAGCGCGCGGAATCCAGAACGCCGGCCATACCGACAACCTTGTTCGGCGCAAAACCTGTTGC
>DMIT01000008.1:3324-3710 GCA_003452275.1 Rhodospirillaceae bacterium
ATACCGGCGGTGACGATCACCACATCGGAACCTGCAATCGCGCTGTAATCATTGCTGCCGGTAATCAGGGCATCAAACCCCTCAACTGGTGCGGCCTCGGCGATATCCAGACCCTTCCCTTGTGGAACGCCTTCGGCAATATCGACGATAGCGATGTCGCCCAATTCTTTAAGGCCAGCGAGAAGAGCCAGAGTCCCGCCAATCTGACCTGCACCGATCAATCCAATTTTACTGCGTGCCATTTTAAAATCCTTTTGTTCTAAATATGAAATATGAGTCGAAAAGACCTATGTGTTTTATCACATTTCGAGCCTTGACGCAGTCACATTATATAAAGAAAGTTACCCGCTGATTAAGATGGCTTACGTTTTGATATCCATAACATT
>DMIT01000008.1:3786-10058 GCA_003452275.1 Rhodospirillaceae bacterium
AGATATTCGCGATAGGCAATGGCCGCACGCTCGAAAATCTCCTGAGAATCGTTAACCTGATAAAAATCCGCAGACTTCTTCATGATCGCCAGATTCAAATGGCGTGTCTCTGCATAATCTCCGCTCTGTTTTTCCTTCATCTCTATGGCCGACAAAGAAAAACGATAAGCAGCAGCCTGTAAGCTTTCCGAAGAAATCAATCCATCGTCAATCGCATCGATGCAATATATAGCCAGATTAAATCCATGATCCAATGAGGCCGATGTTAACCGTTCTGCTGCCTTCACCAGATAAGCTAAGCTCCTGTTATGATTCCCCGCATTTTTTTGTTGCGCCTGATCTGTCTCCAGAGACAAAGTACGAAAAAATTGATAAAGCGTCATGCCAGCGGTTTGATATTTCTTCTTTTGCATCGCGCCTTCGAAAGCGTCATAGAGCGCAGCATGTTCAGCCGGCACACCTGCCCGAATCGCAAACGCCACAGAGATAGGAGTTGGTTTCGGTTCCTGATAGCTCCTATGGTCATTTGCCAGCCTATCGGCCTGCGCCTCCAGAGGAAGCAGGATCATCCCCTGACCGTTGGGCAGGTGTGTCGCATGATCCAGTATCTCGTTCATTCTATTGAGCAACGCACCGCAATTTGGTTTTTTCTGATCTGCCCAGTCTCTCATTTGCATGACGAGAGCATAACGCGTCACAGGAGACATGAAAGAGCTATAAAGCATCTTTTCAAATACCGTCAAAGCTTCATAAAATGTGTGTTGTAAAGCTTGTGAACGGAAATGCGGTGCAGTCAAGATCATCACGTCGATAACCGGTTTGATATAAGGCGTCACTTCTCCAAACGGTAAATATTTGCGATGGGCGATCCATTCATCCAGCGCAGGTCTTGCAAGTGCAATAATACAAGAACAAGCCGTATTGACGATCAGAACATCGCACGCCAATTCTTTTAATTCTTCCTTTGTATTGGCGCATTTTTGTCTGGCATTCATCGCAACCAGGAAAGCCAGATCCGGAACATGGCCAGCCAATTGCATCAACTGACCTTCCCAATTCTGGATATACGGTGTCAATTGATGATCGGGCAATAAACCATAGGCATGTTTATAACGGATCTGATAGAAATATTGCCGCAAATAATGTCCACAATCATCCCATTTTCTGGCCTGAAGTGCTGCAAAAGATTGACCTGATACATCGTCCAATTCTCTACATGCAGCAGAAATATTTTCCTGAGTCATGACTGAAACCTCGTATTTTTTTATTATTGAGTTTTATAGATCAATCAGTACCAAAGACTTTAAGGTTATGCAAAATTTAAACCGCACTTATTCACGGCCAATTTGTTGAGAGGAAGGTCATGCCCGTAAATATTATGATAATAATAAACAGCCCTCTCAAAAAAATTGACAAATTAGGCATTATTTCCTATTATTAAAAAACGCTCATCGCGTCCTTTGATGCCCGCTCCACTCTGCGGGTAAGGTTNNCAAATATTTTACCACATAAAATAGAGAGCTCATGGAGAAAGGGTTGAAAATATGCTATACTCCCCTCTCCATTCTTCAAACAGGCTTCTATCGTGACCAATACTCCTCGCCCTCCTGCCTTGACATCTGCCGATGTCATAGCCTACCTGAAATCCCATCCCGATTTTTTGACCAAGAATCCGGAGGCGCTGGATTTGCTGGTGCTGCCGAAACAGCAAAGCGACAGAAAGATTGCCGATTTTCAAACCTATATGATCGAACGCCTGAAAGCCGATAAGACCGAAGCCATCGAAACGGCAAAAGAAATTGTCGAAACAGCGCGCCATAACATGAATAATCAGGGACGCATCCACCGTTCGGTACTGCGCCTTCTGGAATCCGAAAGTTTCGAAGAATTCATTGAATCGATTACCTCTGATCTGACGACGTTTCTGAATGTCGATATTACCTCTCTGGTCATTGAATCGGACGGCGATAAAATTCCGCATGTGACTCTTCCGGGGATACGGATCGTACCTGCCGGCACTTTGGACAAATGGATGAACGGCAAGAATATCTTGCATCAATCGGATATTAGCGGGGTGGAAACAGTGTATGGCGCAGGTGCGCAACTGGTGCGGTCACAGGTTCTGGTGCGCGTCGACGTATCGCAGAAAACCCCGCCGGCCATGCTGGCCTTCGGCTCGCGTGACCCGCAAATGTTTCAGGCGGGGCAAGGCACCGAACAGGTTTCCTTCCTAGCAGGCGTTGTCGAAAGATGTATCCGGTCATGGCTTCACCTCTCGATCTAACCATTGATACCGCGCCTGACCTCTGCGATGCCGTCGGCAAATGGCAAACATGGCTTCAGGTCGAAAAGAATGTCTCGCCGCATACTTTCCGCGCTTATACGGGCGATCTGGGGCAATTTCTCAATTTCCTGCGCAACCATTATGATGGTGAAATCGGGCTGAATAACCTCTCGGCAACTTCGCTCACTGACTTTCGTTCATGGCTTTCCCGCAAATCGATGGACGGGCTGGCCGCTTCATCACGGGCACGATCTCTGTCAGGCGTTAAAAATTTTCTGGGCTGGCTGGATAAACAAGGCATCATGCACAATGCCGCGATCAAACTGGTCAGAACGCCCAAGCTCCCGCATAAGCTTCCGCGCCCGCTCGAGAAAACCCAGACTTTCCGCCTGTTATTCGATGATGTGGGGAATCAGGACTGGATTGCGCTGCGTGACCGCGCTTTGTTTACCCTGCTCTATGCATGCGGACTGCGTATCAACGAAGCACTGGGTTTGAATTTATCCGGTCTGCCGCGTGACGGATTTGTGCGTGTGATGGGTAAAGGCGGTAAGGAACGTCAGGTGCCGACCCTGCCGATTGTGATGGAGACGATTGCCGCCTATCGCGCCAAATGCCCCTTTGCGGAAACACCCGACCGTCCCGTTTTTGTGGGTGAACGCGGCAAACGCCTTAATCAAGGTATGGCGCAAAAAGCCATCCGCGATCTGCGCAGCCTGCTACATTTACCGGATACGGCAACCCCCCACGCTTTGCGCCACAGTTTTGCGACCCACCTGCTAGAAAATGGCGCCAACCTAAGGGAAATTCAGGAATTATTGGGCCATGCCTCGCTCAGCACAACGCAAAGATATACCGAGGTCAATGCCGAGGAATTAATCAAAATCTATAAATCCGCCCACCCCAAAAGCCAGAATGTGGTACAATATGAAGATGAATAAGACACATTATCATTCTGAACGCGGCAGCGCCTTTGTTTTCATTCTGATCGGAGTGGTGCTGTTTGCCGCGCTCTCTTACGCCGTAACCCAATCTATCAGGGTTAGCACAGACTCGACAGGCCCATCCCTCGGTGCTGCCGAACGCAACACAACCACAGTAACCGACCTGATGCAGTTCTTGGACTCCCTCAAAATGCGTATCTTTGAAATGAGTTCGGCAGGCATTTCCGAAAGTAAATTCGATTTTAGAAATAACGTCTATCTTTTGGCAACGGGGGCAACCATCACTGCCAATAATAATGCCAGTTGTGGCGGCGCTACGGATTGTAGCGTCTTTTCTCCCTATGCCCCCAACGGCATAACGCCGATACTATTCACCAATGCCGCAGATACATCAGAGCAAACAACCAATACTATTCCTAAAAATGGCCATGGTCGGGTTGGTGAAATTAATATCAAGGGGGTTGGCACCGTTGCGCCGGATCTGGTTTTTATCATTCAGGGGATCAAACCTGACATCTGTAACCTGTATAACGCCAAGCAAGGCCTCACGACCAACTATACAGCCGCCACCGATCTTACCTCGATCGGAGAATCCGCAACCTCTGTTCCTGCGGCATTTAGCGGTTACACAACCTCCAACAGCTTCGCATATGGCGCAACCGCGTTTACAGGCAAGAAATCATTCTGCGCCCCCGCCATTGATAGCGCAGATCATAAATTGGCCATCTGGCATGTGCTGAAAGTCCGTTAGGAGCAATGGAAACTCCGTTGCCTAAATATGCAACGGTCTTCCAAGGACAGCCAAAGCCGCTTCTTTCACGACCTCTTCCAAAGTCGGGTGGGCATGGCATGTGCGTGCGATGTCTTCGGATGATCCGCCAAATTCCATGATAGCAGTCACTTCGGCAATCAATGTCCCGGCCTCTGGCCCGACAATGTGACAGCCCAGAACGCGATCGGTCTTGGCATCCGCCAGAATCTTGACGAAACCATCAACGGCATTCATGGCCCGCGCACGACCATTGGCCATGAACGGGAATTTACCGACTTTATAGTCAACACCGGCGGCTTTTAATTGTTCTTCGGTCTGCCCGACGCTCGCCACTTCCGGCCAAGTATAGACGACACCGGGGATCAGGTTATAATCAATATGGCCGGATTGCCCCGCCAGCATTTCAGCCAGAATGACGCCCTCGTCCTCTGCCTTGTGCGCCAGCATAGGGCCAGCAATCACGTCACCAATGGCATAAATACCGGCGACATTGGACTGGAAATGGGCATCGGTTTTCACGCGGCCACGCTCGTCCCGCGCAACGCCAACGGCATCCAGACCAAGGCCATCTGTATAGGCCTTACGGCCCACAGCCACCAAGACGATGTCGGCTTTCAGTGTTTCAGACGCACCGCCCGCAGCAGGTTCAAGGGTCAGTGTAACGCCCTTCTTTTCAACTTCGGCTTTGCTGACTTTCGTGCCCAATTTAAAGGCCATGCCTTGCTTGGTCAGGATCTTCTGCATCTCTTTGGACAATTCACCATCCATGGTAGACAGGATCTTGTCCATATATTCCACAACGGTGACCTTGGCCCCCAGACGCATCCATACCGCGCCCAGTTCCAGACCAATGACGCCACCGCCAATGACCACCAGATGTTCAGGAACTTCGGACAGTTCCAGCGCGCCAGTGGATGACACAATACGTTTTTCATCCAGCGTAATACCCGGTGGCACAGCAACGTCCGAACCGGTGGCAATCACGATATTCTTGGTATTGTAAACAGTCCCCGCAACATCAACCTGACCGGCGGCCACAATTTTACCTGCACCTTTCAACCAGTCGATTTTGTTTTTCTTCATCAGGAATTCAACACCTTTGGTATTGGCATCGACGACTGCTTTCTTATGCCCCATCATACCGTCCAGATCCAGTTTGACACCGGATACCTTGACCCCGATTTTCGCCATGTTGTCTTTGACATCATGGTATTTTTCGGATGCATGAAGCAACGCCTTGGACGGAATACATCCGATATTGAGACAAGTACCGCCAAGGGTGGAGCGTTTTTCAACAATCCCGACCTTCATTCCCAGTTGCGCGGCACGAATAGCACACACATATCCGCCCGGGCCGGCGCCAATTACGATAAGGTCATAGGATGGGGAAGCAGTTGACATATTTTTCTCCTTTGAATAGCGCCCCCACACTATTCAAAGAGATATCATTTTGCAAGTCGTTCCTCTGACTTTATGCAATCTTCAGAGCAGTCAATTCAAATACCATCAAACGCGATCGCCGTGAATCATACTGAAGCTCTTCCGCTTCACGTTGGCGCGCTTTGAAAGATAGCAGATTATTGTGTGTCACCACTACCAACTCTCCCAATGTATGGCTAACATGGACATTTTTAGGATCAATGGGTAAGACTTTTGGCAGATAGTCATAGACATAACCAATCTGACCATCTGGTTGCGGGAAAGACTGGCTGAACAGGTAGAGATGAAGTTTTTTCTCGCCATTTCTCTCTGCCAGCAATTCACAATCCACTTCTTCAAAGGTTCCCAAACCACCGGGGCCACCTACCGACATATGACTCCGTTGAAGGTCATAACGGCGCCCTTCAATCGTCGCATAGCAACGACGATCAATATATCTACTAAGATGCCTGAAATGCTCCGGAATTTCATAATCGCCTTCAATAGTCACCGTGTCATCACACTGGATCAGATGCAACGTGCCTTTCGGGGGTTTTCCCTGATTGACCAGTTGATCAAGGCCTTTCATATAGCCATCGGCAGCGGCCTTCATCATACCGTCATTGCCGCCACCCAGTTTAAGGTCTATTCCCGTCAAGGCAAGAAAACGTCCATAGGATTCAATTTCTGTTTTCCAGACAGCATTCTTATTGCTGGCCGAACAATAAATGGTCGCTGTATAATTTTCCGGTTTATCCAGCTTAACGGCTTTCGACATTTCTGCAACCTGACGAACTGCCGGACGAGTCATACGTGCCAGCGCGTTGATGACGTTTGCTGATTGCTGAGGCCC